>CAVFIB010000055.1:0-8286 GCA_963622385.1 Bacteroidaceae bacterium
TTTGTTTGTTATCTATATTATAAATCGGTATCATTTTAACTAATGTTTAACATATAAGAAAAAATACTATTTTTGAGATAGTATTTTATTCTATATTAAACTTTTGTTTATCATAATTATAATTATGAAGTATTTATTATCCTAAATAAGTAATCTTAGCTACTCCATCGCCTTGATTACCTACCCCCAAAGCATATGAAGTTCCATCAGCTTTAGGCATTTTAACTTGACTACCTTTAGTATTAGTCCAAGAATATCCACCACCATCTATCATGACAGTATCGGTAAAAACTTTATTACTATAATGAACAGAACATGCATTACTGCTAGTCCCTGTACTACAACCACTTTTCGGAGTTATATTACTATTTGAAGTAACCGCAACACATCCAGTATGTCCAGATATATAAGATGAACCACCACCCGAACCCGGAGAAGAACCGCCACCATAATAACCACCACCACCTGAATTATAATTTGAAGATGAATTAGTTCCACCAAAACCAAATGAACCAGCAGTACCATTATAACCAGCTTTTCCACCTTCTGTTTGAGTAGCAGAATAAATAGGATAAGAAGAATGACTTACAGCAAGAGAACTAAGTCCTCCAGCGTGAGAACCAGCCGCAGCAGTACTATCCTTATATGATCCGCCTGAACCCCCTGCCACCATTATTCTACTTGTTAAATCTTTAATCAAATAAATATTACTCATTGATTTTCCACTACTTGTTTCTGAATAAGTTCCACTTTCAGTACTTGTATATATAATATCACTAACATTTTTATCACTTGTTAATAAAACAGTTTTTTGATCTTTATAAACTCTACTATCGCTATAATAATGCCATACTTCAACTTTACTAATAATATATTCACCAGCTAAATCAATTTCAACATAAGAATCAGCACTACCATTTAAGCCAAAATAATTACTACTAGTAGTATTACCATCAGTAACAACATTAGGTGTAGTAGCAGTACCTCCATAATGTGCGCCATCACCATTGTAAGTAACATTTTTACCATTACTTATCACATTACCAGATTCATCATATACTTTTATTTCAACCCAATGGCTAGAAGTATTTAATGATGAACCATTAATATAATTTCTTACATATCTATACTTGTTACTAGGTTTAACACCACTGTCATAAATTCGAACATCAGTTGCTCCTCCACTTCCAGCTTGAGAACCTTGTTTACTACAACAATTAAAAGTTTTAGCCATACCTCCAACATTAAAATAAAGAATTTCTCCAGCCTTTAAACTGATATTTCCTGAAGTATAACCCCCATACGAAGGATTAGCTTTTGTATAACTATTATAATCATTGTTGCCACTAGCACCCCATAGTTCTACTTTATATTTTCCATCCCTAGGTACTATATATTTTTTTGTATTTCCAGTATATACAAAAGTTTCAGTAACCCCACTATCAATACTACTTGGTCTCTGTTCTGCTTCAACCTTTAACTTTAAAAATACTTTATAATCCTCTAAATTACCTATTTCTTCCTCTTTTGAACTATCAAGCCATACTCTTAATTTATATGTCATGATCTCTGTTTTATATAAAATATCACTATCTATAACATTTTTTACCTTTTCAAGCGACATTGGACCATATTCTTCACCATTTATTTCAAGACCAACTTTTATATATTTAGTATCTAAAACCTGTCCCGTATATGAACTAGGTACTTCATTTACAAGTTTTAATTCATATTTAGCCGCGGCATCTCCAATATTTTTTAAAGTGAATTCATATGCATCATCTTGACTTAAACCATCTGCATCAGACATTACTGACATTTTTTTACTTATATTCTCATAACTTTCTGTTAATTTTAATTCTATTTTTCCTGTTTTAATTATTTGTTGTTTTGTTGATGTTGTTGATCCCTTTAAAATAGCATAACTTGTGCCCCCTAAAAGAGATAGTATTCCTACTAATACTATTGCTAAACTTAATATATACTTTTTATCTTTTAACTTTATTTTTTTTATAATAGTATTCATATAAAAACATCACTTTCCTAGTTTACTAAAATAATTTTACTATATTATTTTCTTTTTTTAAATACAATATATAAATTGATTGTGTAAAAAAACGACAAGTTTTATCACTTATCATTCTTATCACTTTTATCAAGCTTTTTTACATATACTTCTCTTACCTTTTTTTCTATTTCCTCACATAATTTTTTATTTTCCCTAAGTAAAGCCTTAACATTCTCTTTTCCTTGTCCTATTTTTGATTGATTATAAGAGTACCAAGCACCACTTTTATCTATTATTCCTGCTTCTACTGCAAGATCTATTATCTCACTTTCCTTAGATATTCCAAGACCATACATTATTTCTACTACCGCAGTTTTAAATGGTGGTGCTACTTTATTTTTTACAACCTTAATAACTGTTTTATTTCCTATTACACTTTCGCTTGTTTTTAATTGTTCTCCTCTTCTAACATCTAATCTTATTGTCGAATAAAACTTAAGTGCTCTTCCACCTGGAGTTGTTTCTGGATTTCCAAACATTACCCCAACCTTTTCCCTTAATTGATTTATAAAAATACATGTTGTCTTTGTCTTATTTACAGTTCCAGATAATTTTCTTAATGCTTGAGACATTAATCTAGCTTGAAGTCCAACATGGGAATCACCCATTTCTCCCTCTATTTCAGCCTTTGGTACTAATGCCGCTACTGAATCTATTACTACTATATCTACAGCTTCACTTCTTACCAAAGCTTCGCATATTTCAAGTGCCTGTTCTCCAGTATCTGGTTGAGAAATCAAAAGCTCATCTATATTAACTCCTAACCTTTTTGCATAAACCGGATCAAGAGCATGTTCCGCATCAATAAATGCAGCTCTTCCTCCAGTTTTTTGAACTTCTGCTATTGCATGTAATGCTACTGTCGTTTTACCACTTGATTCAGGTCCAAATATTTCAATTATTCTTCCCTTAGGAAACCCATTAACCCCAAGAGCTAAATCAAGAGCCAAACTCCCACTTGACGTTACCTCAACCTCCATATTCGTATTTTCTCCTAAACGCATAATTGACCCTTTTCCAAATTGCTTTTCTATATCTGCCAATACTTGCTCCAATGTTTTATCTTGTTTAATTTCTTTTTTTGCCATCGTCATATCCTCCCTATATGTATTCATCATACTACAAGATATAAGACTTGTCAACAACTTTTACAAACATTTGTTTGTTTGAAAATTCAAGAGTTTTTTCATACAAAAACAAAAAAAATCCCCTATAGGAATTTTTTTGTTTTTAAGGACTTTTTACCATTAATTATAACTTTTACTTTTTATTTTCAAACTCTATATATAACATTTTTTTATTCAAATTGTAATACTCAACCATAGATACAACTGACATTAAAGTTCCAAAATATAAGAAAAACTTTGAAATTTGAAGTCCTATCAATTCAAACGGTAAATTATAGAAAAATGTAAGAACTATTCCAAGCATAAGACTAGCTGTCTTTATTTTTCCACTCATTTTAGCAGCTTGAACTACTCCTTTACCTGCAACATTCATTCTTATTGCATCTACTATTATATCTCTTACTATTATTACAACCGGAATTATTGCAGGTATAAATCCTTGTGATGCAAAAATTATTAATACTGAATTTACTAATACTTTATCAGCTATTGCATCAGAGAACTTTCCAAAATCAGTTACCTGTTTATTCTTTCTTGCTATTTTTCCATCAAAATAATCTGTTATAGATGCAATTATAAATATTAACCCACTAAGTAAATACCTCACATCTATTAAAATACTATGATACAAAAATGTCTTAAACTCAAAACCTACTCTATAAAATGGAAACAATAACAGTATTATTATAAATATTGCAAGTATAAGTCTTAAAAACGTTAATTTCGTTGGCAAATTAAACTTCATAAAGTCCTCCTTATTTTAGATATATATTTCTTAATAGCACGTAAAATATAACTAAAATTACCACTATTATTACTAAAATCATTATTAATGTTACATTCTTTTTACTTTCATACTCTATTGTATATGGAGTTCTAACTTTCTTCTCCTGTTTTTTCTTATTTTCTTCTTTTAATCTTTCCTTTATATCTTCTATACTTATTTTTGATGTTTTTTCAAATAAGAAATCATCTAGATCTCCAAGTAACTTTTCATCATCTAACCCTAAATACTTTGCATATACTTTAACCATATCCTTTAGTTCCAATATATCTTTAAATACTTTATGGTTACCACTTTCTAGGTTTTCGACTAGAATAATATCCTTATTTAAATCACTTGATACTTCTTCTAATGTAATCCCTATCTCTTCTCTTTTTTCTTTAAACTGCTCTCCTATTTCCTTCATAAAACACCTCTTGTAATTAAAAAAATAACATTTAATAAGCCATGTTCTGTACCTATCTCTAGGTGGCAAACATTTATCTATCTTTCGATCCTTGACTTAAGTTCATTTTCCTCGTCAAAGTTCCCCTACCATAATTTGGGTTTCTCACTTGTGGGGTTTACCTCGTTCCACTCATACTATTTCTAATATGCATCGTCACTATGGCACTTTTATATCTACTAAAACCATATTCAAAACTTAGGTTTCCTCGACGCCGTAGGATTACTCCTCCTAAGGTTATCTTTTCCCTTAGCACAAACACTAAAAGCATCTCAGCTTTTGTGAGCATGGACTTTCCTCTACAAACATGTTGCAGCGTTTGCCTAAAATGTTCTTTTTTTTATATTCTATTCATTTTTTCCAAAAATAACTTTTTCTAAATTAGAAATTCTCTTTAAAATATCCAAATTATTAACAGTCTGAGTATTTCCACTTGAAGCCTTTGCTATTTCCGCAGTCACACTAGCATCTCTTAACTCTTTTTTTAATCTTATTACTTCCTCTGTTAATTTATCCTTTTCCATTTCTTGTCTTTTTATTATATCAATAAATGTTCCATAATCCGCAATAATTAGATCAAGAAACTGATCAACTTCCTTTAAACGATATCCTCTCGTATCAATCTTAAATTCCTTTTCAAGTATATCTTCCTGTGTTAAATTAAGATTCCCTGAGTTCATACACTCCACCAACCTTTACTACATATATTTTAAGAAAAAAAAGCTTTTTTGTCAATCTTATGTTTTACTTAATTTAATATTTCTATAAGTTTGTCACATATAAAATCAACTATTTGTTCCTTATTCTCTTTTCTCGTATCATTCTTAACAATTAAACTATAATCATAATATTTACAAATATCCTTATTATATATACTTATAAATACCTCATTATCCTTTCCATAATCATTAGCATCATCCCTTCTATTTAATTTTCCTGTTATTCCTACTGAATAATTCGATCCTGTAAAATCTGATATTTTTTTACTCATCTCTCTGGCAGTTTCCTCGCTATAAACACTATATTTTTCTATTATCTTTTCATCAACACCCATCCTTATTTTAAACTCATTCGAATACGTAACAGCACTATACTTTAACACATTACTCGAACCCTCTATATTAGTAATTTCAGAAACCAAAGCCCCTCCAGTACAAGACTCCATCGTAGATATCGTCTTATCTTCTTTTGTTAATATTTTTATTATTTTCTTTAATTTCTCTTCCATAACTCCTCCACTAAAACAATATATATTTTCCAGTATTATAAGTTTTACCATTAATCTTTACATATACTGAATATTTTCCACTTAAAGAAGTACTATTTATATATTTAGTTATATTTATTCCATTTTTTTCCTCATCTTTTGTAAGTAAATCAACACATAAAGCAGTATATGCCTTTTTACTTATCGGCACCTTATAAGTATTTATTTTCATCTTGTTATATAGTAATATCTCTACCTTATCACTCTTCTTAAATGTTCCATTAAAAACTAACCTATCTTCCTCTTTTGTTAACGTAATATCATGCATCTTATAATCATTATCTATCTTTAAAGAATTAACCACAAACCCATACTTTATTTCTCTCTTAGTTTGTCCAAGAGTTCCTAATCTTTGAGCTTTTTCCTTCCTGTATTTATCCTTTGCATATAAACTCATCTTCTCCACCCTATAAGTATTTGTAGGTAACGTTAATTCAAATATCACTTTGTTATCCTTTAACTCTACTGTATCTGATTTTAAAGAAGTATCTCCCTTAGTTAAACCGGCTGGATAATTTGAATTTTTTCTATTAACATAAACTATTCCTCCAGAATGAACAATATAATGATCCTTTTCAATATAATCTACATCAGAAATATATGGCGAATAAAACTTGCTTCCTCTTTCCTTTCCATATTGAAATACTTGTTTTATAGTCATATTCTTAGTATCTATTTTATAAAGTACTCCCCTAGAATAACTATCCTCTGCCTTTACATAATCCTTCTCTATTTTAGATTTATTATTACCATTATCAAATAAAAATACATATCCCTCCGGAGTTATCATCGCTGCATGCTGAGACCATTGCCATTCAAAATCTTCACCTTCAGGTTTAAAGAAATACTTTTGATACTTTTTACTCCAATTAGTATTATCACCAAGAATCCAGTTCAGTTTCTTTGTTTTATAATCAATATTTATAACAGCATCCTGATGTCTTCCAGATAAAGTAATAGAATTAGTCTTCTCGTCATACCACACAGAATTATTATGAAACCAATCATAACTAGTCCAATTTTCACTTTTCCCATCTTCCATAGGTAATATATCCTTTAAATCAAATGTTTTTACTATTCTACCCGTTTTTCTATCAAGTTCTACTACATAATCTTCAACTGTTCCATCACCACTATCAAAATTATCTGAAGCAACTAAAAGATTACCACTAGGAAGTTCATAATAATCATGATGATAACCTCCTGGCAAACTATACTCATTATATATCTTACCAAGCAAATCTATCTCATAAAGACCAGTCATATAATAAGGCAAGTTTATTAATCTTTCAGTACTAACTAACATATGACCATTTTTTAATCTCGTATTATCCCATATCGCTTCTTCCGTCAAATACCACCTAACATCACCATTTACATCATATGCACAAGTATAGCCCTTACTCGAAGGAGTATAAAAATATAAATCATTTGTAAGACTTTTCACATCTTTTTTTATACTAGTTGGAAGCACAAAATCTTTAGGAAGCTTATCAGTTTTTATATAAAAATCCTTCTTTACATCTTGATACTCTACTGTTATCTTATTGTTCTTATCAGGATATAGCCCATATACCTCTAAATAATGAACTTTACTCTTTCCAAAAGTCTTTGTAAAAGTTGTTAACTCATCCTTTCCATGCACCGTTAAAACAGGTTTTTCCTCATCCTTTGTTTCAAAAATTATAAGTGCTGTCAAAGGAGAACTCTTATACGGATTTAAAATTATGTTAGGTTTATCTATCGTGTATCCCTTACTATTGATATTATCTTCAATATTTTCCTGTTCAGTTACCAAGCTTTCCATAGTTTTTAACAATTCATCATTACTTGATTTAGCATTTAAAATTAGTGCTAATATAAAGAAAATACAAATAAGTAAAACTATAACTATCTTTATTATTTTTTTATTTTTCATCATTAAATAGCCTCCTATATAAATAATTATAACAAATTTTAAATATTTTTGCATAAAAACTATTTACCTGCATATTATAATAATGTCATAAGGATTTATGACACACAAAAATCTCAGTGGTTGATTGCTGAGATTTTTTGTGTGACTTTATATAACAATGAAATGGGGTACTTAGGAAACACATTTTCTGTGCTTCCTAATACACTATAACATATAGAAAACACCTTGTAAAATGACCATTTTTAAGTTTTAAGAGATAACTTTTTACAAAATATTAATATTTTCCTATAACAAAATTTTTATTTTAAGACATCTTTCAAACACATTTTTTACATTTAATACATTTTTTACTTTTTTATAAACAGCCCCTATAAAAGTATATTTCCATAGCATTATCTGAATATTCTGGTTTAGATACATCAATATCTAAAACTCTGCCAATATGATATATTATAAACTGTGAAGCTATTAAAAGATCAAATTCTGCTAAAAAACCATCATAATTACTCTCAATTATTATAGTATTTTTCTTATCTAAATATTTTAGTAATTCTTTCTCATATAAAGAAGTTTCTTTCTGTTTAAGTTGTGTTAAACTTAATCAAAAAAGTATAACTTATTGTAAAAGTAAAAATCCACCCTTAAAAAGGGTGGTTTTTCTCTGAAGCCTATAAGGC
>CAVFIB010000056.1:0-8066 GCA_963622385.1 Bacteroidaceae bacterium
TATTTCTTATAGTTTAATTCTATAATAAAAACAATACTTTTTCAAGTATTATTTTATTCTTGTTTTGTTACTTTCTTTTGTCTTTTTGAAAAGTGAAATATAAAATAGAAGACTCCTCCTAGAAGGACAAATATATAAAAGCTTATGCCTCTAAATAGGATCATACCAGATGTTGCAAATATGGTTCCGTATATTACTTCGTTTACTTTAAGAAGAAGACTTTCACTTACTCCTACTCCTCCTGGTAAGGGAACGAAGTCACTTGCTAGAGTAATACATATTTGAAATGCTACGAGACAAAAGAAACTGTAACTATTAAGTCCAAATGATGAATAGATAAAAAAGCTGATGGCAAAGATACTCATTCTTTGAATTAACATGTAGAAGAGTCCTTCTAGAAGAATGATTGGTCTTTTTTTGGTAATATCAGAACATTTTTTATAATCCATGATGGCATTATTAAATTTTTCTAGTTTTGAGGACTTATCTTGGATTATATGAATTTTATAGCCAAATGAAATAAGTGATTTAATTATTTTGGGCATAACTTTTCTTGAGTAGACCATTGCGATAAATAAAATAACTACAAAGATATTGATGATAAGTCCTAGTATAATAAGTATAGAGAATAAATTACTTATATTAAATATATCTAGTAAATAAAATGGTACAATTAAAAAAGCTAGTAGAATAAGTGCTAGTTTATATAGAATTGTATTTAGTAAGACTACAACACTACTTGTTCTTACTTTGATTCCATCTTTGTTCATTTCGTACATTTGAATTGGTTGTCCTCCTGTACTAGATGGTGTTATTGCAGAAAAATAAACTTCTGTTGCTAGATATCCTATTGCTTGAAGCCAAGTTATTTTTTTTCCAAAGTAATAAAGCATTCTTTTTAAGAAAAGTGATCCTGATAGGACAAATAAAATAAGCATACTGAAAGATAATCCTATATAGAAAAGATTACAATCAGCAAGGGAGTTTTTAAATTCTAAAAATGAATAATCTCTAAGTACAAAATAGTATGTTCCTAGTATTAAAAGTATAAAAAAAACGATAAAAAACGTGTATTTCTTTTTTGATTTCATACTTATCACCATTGTAAGAATAACACGTTTTATGGTAAAAGACAAGTTAAAAGAGTTTACTTAGAGCTGCTTTCTAACTCTTTGAAGGGCATTTTTTTCTAGTCTTGATATTTGGGCTTGACTGATTCCTATTTCTTCTGCTATTTCCATTTGAGTTTTTCCTATTACGAATCTTTGATTGAGGATGAATTGTTCTCTTGATGTGAGATTGGAAATGGCTTTATTAACTGCTAGTCTAATATCTAGATCTTCTGATGATGATTTATCTGGGACTTGATCGAATAGATAAATGGTGTCTCCTCCGTCATTATAAATTGGTTCAAATAAGCTAACTGGGGGGCGAAGTGCTTCCATTGCATTAACGATATCTTTTTCTTCTATGTCTAGGAGTTGTGCTAGTTCTTTATCACTTGGTTCTACTCCGTTTTTTACAGTTAGTTCGTCTTTTAGTTTTAGAACTTTATATGCAACGTCTTTAACACTACGGCTTACTCTTATACTGGAATTATCTCTTAAATAACGTCTTACTTCTCCTAGAACCATTGGTACGCAATAGGTAGAAAATTTAACTCCGTAAGATAGATCAAAATTATCTATGGCTTTTAGAAGTCCTACACATCCTATTTGGAATAGATCGTCCATATTTTCATTTTTTTTGTTAAATTTTTTTAGAATTGATAACACTAGTTTTAGGTTTCCGTTAACGAGTTCATTTCTTGCGTTTTGGTCTCCTTCTTTAAGTGCTATAAATAATTGCTCCATTTCTTCACTAGATAAAACTTTAATAGAACTTGTGTTAATTCCTGTTATTTCAACTTTATGTTTTGCCATTTAAAAAACTCCTTTCATATCTATATTGATATAAAAAGAGTAAATCTATTCAAAATCATTTAAAAATATCTTTTAGTTTAAGTCCTGCGTTATATAAATCTTTTTTGGATAAGGAATTGTTTTCTTGTCTTATGATGTTTATTGCTTCTTTTAGACTGATTTTTTCTTTTATCATTTTATCTATAATAAGGGCTTCTAGGGAGAGATTATTTTCTGTTTTTTCTTTTTCATTATAAAGAATAAATGTGTATTCTCCTAGACAGCTATCTTCATCATTTAGTAATTCTTTATAGACTGTTGAAACTTTTCCATAATAGTTTTTTTCATGGACTTTGGTTATTTCTTTAAAAACACTAACTAAACAGTTTGGTAATATATCGTTTAAGAACTTGAATGTTTTTATGATTCTTCTTGGGGATTCGTAAAAAATATGAGTGTTAAATTTAGAATATATTAAGGATTCGATTTCTTTTTTTCCTTTTGTGTCTCTTGGGAAGAATCCATGAAAGACGAATTTATCACTATTTATACCGCTTGCTGATAAGGCACTTATTGAGGCTGATATTCCTCCGATTGGTACTACGTTTATGTTTTTTTCTCTAAGTGCTTTTATGAGGATATAGCCTGGATCTGATATACATGGTGTTCCTGCGTCTGATATTAGTGCTATGTTATTTCCTTCTTCTAGGTATGTGATTATTGAATTTACTCTGTTGCTTTCGTTAAATTTGTGATAGGAAATTAGCTTGCTTTTGATATTAAAATGATTAAGTAGTTTCATACTTGTTCTTGTATCTTCACATAAGATGATATCAACGTTGTTTAAGGTTTCTACTGCTCTATAGGTTATGTCTTTTAGGTTGCCAATAGGAGTTGCTACTACGTATAGGGTTCCCATTTAATCACCACTTTTCTTATTTTTTTCTTTTTCTTCGATTTCTTTTTTTAAACTATCTAGGATATTTAGTGCTTCGATTGGGGTTATTTCTAGAGGATTTATTTTTTTTATTTTTTCTTCTATGATGTTATCGTCTTTTCTATCGAAGTCAAGGAATAAGCTTGTTTGGGTATAAACTTGTTTCTTTTTTTCTTTTCCTTCGTACATGTTAAGTATTTCTCTTGCTCTTGTGATGATTTCTTCTGGAAGGTTGACGAGTGATGCTACGTGGATACCGTAACTTTTATCTACTGCTCCTTTTTTTACTTTGTGAAGGAAGATAATTTTGTCGTTTTCTTCTTTGGCACTGACGTGAACATTTTTTAGGTTTCTTAAATTACTTTCAAGGGAAGTTAGTTCGTGATAGTGAGTTGAGAATAGTGTTTTTGCTTCGATATGGTCATGGATATATTCTAGAATTGATTGGGCAAGGCTCATACCATCATATGTTGCAGTACCTCTACCAAGTTCATCAAATAGGATTAGACTGTCTTTAGTAGCATTACTAACTGCATTATTTGCTTCTTTCATTTCAACCATAAAAGTAGATTCTCCACTTACTAGATCATCACTTGCTCCGATTCTGGTAAATATGTTATCAAAAATTGGTAATGTAGCTTTTTTGGCAGGGACAAATGATCCTATTTGGTTAAGAATAACTATAATAGCAAGCATTCTCATATATGTAGATTTACCACTCATGTTTGGTCCTGTGATTAGGAATATATTGGTTTTTTCGTCCATGATTACGTCATTTGAAACATAATCTTTTTTTGAGACTACTTCTACGACGGGATGTCTTCCATCTTTTATATAGATACTTCTTTTATCAGTTAGTTCTGGTTTTACGAAATTGTTTTGTTCGGCGACTACTGTTAAGGAAAGGATAACATCTAGTTCACTTATAATATCTGCTATTTCTTGTAATTTTGAAACGTATCCTTTTACTTTATCTTTTATTAATACGAATAGTTCATATTCAAGAGAAGTTATTTTTTCTTCTGCATTTAGAATAAGATTTTCTTTTTCTTTTAGAGCTGGAGTAATAAATCTTTCACAATTAGCAAGGGTTTGTTTTCTTTCGTAACCGAATTCATCTTTTACTAAGCTAGCATTTCCTTTTGAAACTTCAATATAGTATCCAAAGACTTTGTTATATCCTACTTTTAGGTTTTTAATGCCTGTTCTTTCTCTTTCTTCTTGTTCTAGATTTAGAATAAAATCTTTTCCTCCGCTTGATAGTCCTCTTAGTTCATCTAGTTCTTTGCTAAATCCTGGTTTGATTATATTACCTTCTTTGATGGTAATTGGAGCATCTTCCATAATGGAAGTATCTAGTAATTCATATAGATCTGTTAAAACATCAAAGCTTTTATCATAGTTGATGGAACTTAGTATTTTTTTTATTTCTGGAAGTACGAAAATGGAATTTTTAAGTTGTAAAAGGTCTCTTGCATTGACATTTCCATATGTAACGCGTCCTGAGAGTCTTTCTAGATCGTAAACATTATTAAGTAGTTCGCGTAGTTCTTCTTTATAGATGAATTCTACTAGGAAAGTTGAGATTAGGTTTTGTCTTCTGATTATTTCTTTTTTTGATACAAATGGGTTTTCTATTTGTTGTTTTAGAAGTCTTGATCCCATGGCGGTTTTTGTTTTATCAAGTAACCAAAGAAGTGAATATGTTCTTTCTTTTAGACGTAGTGTTTCGGTTAGTTCTAGGTTTCGTTTTGTATGGATATCTAAATGTAGGGTATCGTTCTTCTTGTTAAATTTAACTTTCTTAAAATGAGACAAGTCCCCTTTTTTGGCATCTTCGATATAGTAAAGTAAGTGTTTTACTGAGGTACTAATTCTTAGATCATCAACATCTTCATAGATATAGGAATAGTTATCAGATAGTCCATTGCTTATGGTTACTAAGATATTATAATTATCCCTTAGGGCACTAATAATTTCACGGTTAATTTTTGAATTAACAATAACTTCTCTAAGATCTAGGCGAATTATTTCACTTATTAGATCTTCGTTGTTATAATCAATTAGGGTTGTGAAAAAGGCTCCTGTTGTTATATCTGTATAACTAAGGGCGTAACAGTGTTCAAAATCATAGGCACTACCAATATAATTATTTACTTTTTCGTCAAGGGATGATGATTCCATCATGGTACCTTTTGTAACAACTTGAGTTACTCCTCTTTCTACTACACCTTTTTTGTCTGGGGGTGTAAGTTGTTCACATATTGCAACTTTATATCCTTTTTCTACTAGTTTTTCAAGATAACTTTCATAAGCATGAAAAGGAATACCACACATAGGTACTTTTTCATCAAGACCACAGTTTCTACCTGTTAAGGTTAGTTCAAGAACACGTGATGCTAAAATAGCATCTTCAAAAAACATTTCATAAAAATCTCCAAGTCTAAAAAAGACAATTGCATCTTCGTAATTATCTTTAATTTTCATATATTGCATCATCATTGGAGATAGTCTATTTCTATCAACTTCATTTCTTTTCATATACAACACCTTGTCTTATTATACAAAAAATTTATGAATTTTTCAAAGAAAAATAAAAGAAAAACCAAAAAGGTTTCACTTTCTTGTTCTAGTTTTATATTTATTTGAACTAGATAAAAAATAAAAATAAAAGTCATCGGAATTGAAGTATTCATCTTTATAGGAAATATCTATTAGTCTCGATCTAAAGTCTTCCATTAGTTTAAGTTTATGAGATGTATCTAAATCATTTCTAGAACCATATACTCCGACTGTAAAATCACAGGAACTGGAATATGGTAAGTATTCGAAATTAGAGATAGATTCTTTATTGTATGGATTTTGTGTAAGTATTCTTTTAACACCAATATCTCTTAGGTTAATTGAATAGTTATCTCCGATATAACAATCACCATCATTTGAGACTCCTAGAGAAGATGGGATTAATATTTTATTTTGATCAATTCCTTCGTAGTAAGGGGTAATCATTAACATATCATTTGAAAGACAAATGCTATCAAATCTTCCCTTGCCTATTTCTGATACATAGGATTCTTCACGAGGAAAATTGCTACTGTCTTTTACAAAAGATAGATATAGATCTCCTGCTTTTCTTTGACTCTCTAACCATGAAGCAAATTCATTTTTAAATAGTGATGAATTAATATCAATGTTTTTTATTCCTTTTGCCATAACAAATTGTTTAATTAATAATGCAATGTATTCTTCCAAAAATAAAACCTCCTAAAACTGTTAAATTCTTTCTAATTTTTCTTTTCCACCCATATATGGTCTTAGTACTTCAGGAATAGTTACACTTCCGTCTTCATTATAGTTATTTTCTATTAAAGCGATAAGTGCTCTAGTTGATGCTAGTACTGTGTTGTTAAGGGTGTGAGGATAAGATGTGCCATTTTGACCTTTCACTCTTATACCAAGTCTTCTTGCTTGAGCGTCTCCTAGGGTTGAACAGGAACCTACTTCGAAGTATTTCTTTTGTCTAGGACTCCATGCTTCGACGTCACAACTTTTAACTTTTAGATCAGCTAGATCTCCTGAGCAGCATTCTAAGGTTCTAACGGGGATATTCATATTTCTAAATATTTCAACAGTATAACTCCACATTTTGTTATACCAATCCATGCTGTCTTTAGGATCACAAATTACAATCATTTCTTGTTTTTCGAATTGGTGAACTCTGTAAATACCTCTTTCTTCAATACCATGGGCTCCGACTTCTTTTCTAAAACAAGGTGAATAAGAAGTCATGGTAATAGGAAGTGTATTTTCTTTTAAGATTTGATCTTTAAATTTACCAATCATAGAGTGTTCACTTGTTCCAATAAGATATAAATCTTCTCCTTCGATTTTATACATCATAGCATCCATTTCGTCAAAACTCATAACTCCTGATACAACATCACTTCTAATCATAAAAGGTGGTATGCAATAAATGAACTTTTTATCAATCATATAATCTCTAGCATAATTAAGCATAGCAGTACTAAGTCTAGCAATATCTCCCATTAAATAATAGAATCCATTACCACTAGTTCTACCACTTGATTCTTTGTCTAGTCCATTAAAACTAGTAAGAATATCTGCATGATAAGGAATTTCATAATCAGGGACAACTGGATCTCCGAATTTTTCTATTTCAACATTACAAGTATCATCTTTACCAACTGGAACACTAGGATCAATAATATTAGGGATTTTCATCATAATATCTTTGATTTTTTCGTTAATTACAGATTCTTCTTCTTCAAGAGAGCTAATAACATCATTAATCTTAGATACTTCAAGTTTTATTTCATTTGCACGTGTAACATCCTTATTCTTCATAAGAGTACCAATTTCATTACTTTTATCTTTTCTTTCTTTACGAAGTTTATCTCCTTCTAGTTTTAGTTTTCTTGTTTTTTCATCAAGTAAATAAACTTCATCTACTAAACTTATTTTTTCGTCTTGAAACTTTTTACGAATATTTTCTTTAACAAGTTCTTTGTTTTCTCTAATTAGTTTTATATCTATCATTTTATCACCTTTCCTATCTATACACGTTTGATATCTTGAAGTTCAAATCTATATTTTTGTTTTACATCTGGATATTTTTTCCTATCAACTTCACTAAGAAACATTGGAAGAGGTCTAGCGTATAGACCATTATCTCCATAAAGAGCACGATATATAACAAGTTCTTCACGTGTTTCAGAATGGACTGCAACATCTACTACTAAGTAGTAATTTCCTTTAAAATGCTTATAAATTCCATTAATTTTTAATTTATTCATATTCTCCTCCTTTAAAATAAAAAGAATGGTAAGGAGTCATAAAGACGGTACCATCCTTTGTTTAACTTATCACATAACGGTAATAACCGGGAATAATTAATTCCACTCAGAAGTAGATTCATAAAACATTTATATTAGTTTTCACCAGACACTAACTCTCTATAAATAAATAATTTTATTACTAGTCTTCATCAACGAGATAAGCTTATTCTAACACCATTTATTAAGTTTGTCTATACTATTTTGCATTTATTTTAAACTGTTTATTTCTTCTTTTGTTAAGCCTGTGCATCTAGAGATAATATCTATATCTACTTTTTCCTTCAAAAATTTTCTTGCAGTTTCAAGTGTGCTTTCTCTTTTTCCTTCTTTTATTCCTTCTTTTATTCCTTCTAGTCTTCCTTCTTTTATAGC
>CAVFIB010000057.1:0-7875 GCA_963622385.1 Bacteroidaceae bacterium
AAGTAGATATAGATATAATTTCCAAATGTACAGGACTCACAAAAGAAGAGATAAAACGCCTGGGAGTGTAAATAATTCTGTGTAAATGGTAATCTATCCATGATATTAGGAACCATACTATAGGTTCCTTTTGCTATACCTATAATAACATACTATCTCTAAATTTCAAAGAGCTATTTCTTGTTTTGTTAATTATTAAATATTTCAGCCGGAATTTGTTGTCAAGGTCTCGCATTAGCGAGTTCATTTTAACCTTGATAACAAATGAAGGTTGTAATATAATGTTAAACAAAACTGAAATTAATCTATATTCTACCATCAAACATTATTGATAATTCACTTAGTATTGGACCCCAATTTCTATATGGTTGAGTCCATTTTTTTTTGAATGTTTTTTGTTGATAGGTATAAACATTTTAATAACGACATATCAGTTGGAAAAACTGATTTTGTTTTTGTATATTTTCTAAATTGTCTATTTAAAGATTCAATTGTATTTGTTGTATACATAATCTTTCTAATAGGTTCAGAGAATTGAAAGAATGGACATATTGCATCCCAATTATTTTCCCATGTTTTAAATGCTGATAAATATTTATCTTTCCATTTTTCTTTTACTTTTTGTAATTCATCATATGCTTGTTTTTCATCTTTAGAATTATATATTGTTTTTAAATCATTGCAAAATGCTTTTAAATCTTTATATGATACAAACTTAACAGAATTTCTTATCATATGAACAATGCACCTTTGCTGTACTGTATTTGGAAAAGCAGCGTTTATTGCTTCCTTAATACCAGTTAAATTATCACTACACATTATTAAAATATCCTTAACACCTCTTTGCTTTAAATCATTTAAAACGCCAAGCCAAAACTTAGAAGATTCATTTTCTCCGATGTATACACCGACAATTTCTTTATATCCATCTTTTGTAATTCCTAACACTACATATGCTGCTTTTTTTACAACTCTATTTTCTTCTCTTACACTAAAATGTACAGCATCAATAAATACTATAGGATAGACATCTTCCAGTGGTCTTTCCTGCCATTCTTTTATTTCAGGAATGATTTGATCTGTTATATTACTTATCATTGTTGCTGATACATCTATGCCATATAAATCTTGTATTTGTTCGTTTATCTCTCGTGTTGTTAATCCTCTACCATATAGGGATATTATCTTATCTTCAATACCTGAAACATCTCTTTTATTTTTAGGGACAATTTTTGGCTCAAATTCACCATTTCTGTCTCTAGGCGTTTCAAATTCAAATTCTCCAAATTCACTTTTTAAAGTCTTTTTAGTAGAACCATTTCTATAATTAGTTTTTTCATTTGTTTTATCATATTTTGAATAACCCATAGCAGTATCATATTCAGCATTCATCATTTGTTGTAATGCATCTTTAAATAAATCTTTTAATGCAAATGATAAATCTTGAGCTGAATTTAATTCATATTTATCTTGTAATAATTCTAAAATTTCTTTACCTGTATTTTTTTCTTCAATATTTTTTTTCATAATAAAATCTCTCCATTTCTACTATTGTATCACGGAGAGATTCTATTTACACAAATTTCTTTACATACTCAAACGCCTTGATTAATGATAAAAAAATGCTAAATTTGTTCTAGCATTTTCTTCTTTTTTAATCTATTTATTATTATTATGGTTGTGCCTATTATGAAAATATAGGTTATACTTGCTAAGATGATTAATCTATAATCTGGATGTGTTTTTTGATTTAAATATACTGGTGTTGTTTTTACTAATTCTTTTTTGTAGTAAATACTTAGTGTTCCTATTTTGCTCATATATTTGTTTGTGTAATCTATTTCATCTAATCCATCGTAAATTATACTTATATCGTTTTTGTTATAGTCTTTTTTTAGATAATATTTTATGTTTTCGTTTGCAGTTATATTTATTGTTTCTTGGTTTAAATATTTTGTATTTAGTGTTTTGATAAGTTCTCCTTTTTTTATTATTGTTTGGTAGTCATAGTTATCAAAGTAGTAGTCATATACTTTTTTTGCATCTTTTAGATGGTCTCCGCGTTTTTTTGCATTTGAACTTATGAACATGAGTGTTGTTCCTTTTTTATAAGCAATTGTTGCTAGGGCATATCCGGAGTTTGTTTCGTATCCTGTTTTTCCTCCTTTTATGTATGGTACTTCTATATTATCTAGTTTTTCGTAGAATTTTATTGTATGATTTATATTTGTTCCATCACTTAGTGTGTATTCTAGAGTAGTTATTATTTTTTTGAATGTGATGTTTTTAAGTCCTTCTTTGAATAATATTGTTAAATCTTCCATGGTTGAATAGTTATATTTTGAATCCATTCCTATTGGGTTTGAAAAGCTTGTGTTGTTCATACCTAGTTCTTTTGCTTTTTTATTCATTTCTTCTACAAAGTTTTTGATATTTCCTTTTGTTAGTCTTGCTAGAGCGTTTGCACAGTCTGCACCGCTTTCCATAAGTAGTCCGTGTAAGAGATCGCTATATGTGTATTCTTTTTTGTAATCAAGTGATGAACTTGATGCATCTATTTGTGAGAGGTTGTTGTAGTCTTCTTTTTGAAATGTTATTTTTTCATTTATATCATTTATGTTTTCTATTGCAACAAGAGCAGTCATCATTTTTGTTAAGGATGCTATGCTTACTTTTTCTTTTTCATTTTTGGTGTATAAAATTTTGCTATCGTTTATGTTATATAGGATTGCGTTATTTGAATTTATTTTTATTTCTTCGGCATTTATATTTGTAATTGTTATTATACTTATTATTATTGTTATTATAAATATTAACTTTGTTTTTTTCATTTTACTCCTCTTTTTATTTTATGATTCAATATTTATTATAACAATTTTTTACTTTTTTTGCCATAGATATTGTCCTTGTGCTTAGTTTTATTGTATAATTGTTTATAAAGATAGGGTGGTTAAATGTTAGCAAAAACATTTTTTAATAAATTAAGAGATAAGTATAATTATGATGATAAAACTATGAAGGCTCTTGTTAAGATTGTTCCTTGTATTGTTAGTTATTATGGTGAGGAATATGAGTATTTGATTTTGGAGGCTCTTTTACATACTGAAATTATTCCTTGTGATTCTAAACAAACTATTTCTAAGGTTATGAGTGAGAAGAGGCTTACTAGGTTCGATGGGGATAGTATGTTATGTAGTATTGATTGTAAGAAGCAAGAGAGTGTTTATTTTCTTGATGTTTTGGTTTCTTATAATGATGATAAAAATATTTATGAGATAAAGGATTTAAATAGGGTTATTGTTACTAGTCATACGTATAATTATGATTCTCTGAAGGGGATAGAGGTTCTTACTCATGCTCTTTGTCATATGGTTAAGAGTTATAAGGATGAGATTAAGATAGATGAGAATAAGCTTATTATTAGAAGTGGTATTTCTTATGAGGAGAGAAAGATAGTGTTTGGGGATGAGATAAGTCTTTCTCTTGAGAAAAGTTTTGGTAAGGCTTTGGAAGAAGGGTTTACTATTTATGATACTGAGATGATTGTTTCTATGGTTCTTCATGATCTTTATAAGTGTTATGATTATGATTCTATATATATGATAGCGTATGTTCTTAAAGAGAAATATAAGTTTATTAATGAGATTAATGATTATGAGATTAATGGTGATATAGAGGGGTTTAAGAAGTGTTATAAGAGTGATGTTGTGGATAGGCTTGCTTTAATCTGTGATGAATGTATCGATATTGAAAATGATATGCATCTTTCATATACAAGGGAGGATAAGGATAAGATTGCTAAGGTATTAAATGATAAACTTGAGAGGGATGCTTATAGTGAACTTATTAGTATATATGAATATAATAAGGGTCTTATGAAGACGGAATAAGAAAAGAAAACCAATTTTTAGGTTTTCTTTTAGTTTAGATGTAGTTTTGTTTTTATTTTATTTATTATTTCTTTTCCAAATACTATCTCTAGTGCACTATTTTTATATAGCAGGAATAGATAGGTTATTACTCCGATTATTCCTAGGATTAGTACCTTTATAAATATTAGTATTGTTTTTTCTGGATGTCCTATTACGAAGTTTAGTCCTGTTACTATTATTGTCATTATAATAAGTGGTATTAGCATTTTTGATAGGATATTTAGTATTTCTTTGTATTTGAAGTTTAGTTTCTTTTTTAGATAAACTAGGATAATTGTTATTGAGATTGTTGCCCCGATTATACTTGCTATAGATGTACCGAAATATGGTTTTAGGTTTAGTTTGTTTAATATAAGTATTAGTGGTATGTCTAGTATTGTATTTATTACTAGTCCTGTTAAGGTACTTATTATTACTAGTTTGAATTTTTTAAATCCTTGTAGTGCTGTACTCATTACTGAGAATATTCCTATTACTAGACTTACTATTGCTGATATTGCTAGAATATCTCCGCCGTATTTACTTGTTCCATAGAATATTTGGTAAACGTCTTGTGATAGTATTATTATTCCTATTGTGAGTGGTATGGCTACTACTAACATGGTGCTTATTGCTTGGTTAAATATTTTGTTTGATGATTTGTAATCATTTTTTGTATAGCTTTCTATTATGTGTGGTATTAGACTTGTTATTAGTCCCATTGATATAGCGGATATTAGCATACATATTTTTGGAGCCCATGTACATACTATGCTTGATATTAGTTGACAGGTGTTTGAATCTATTCCTATTATGTAAAGTCCTTTTATTATTAGTTTCATGTCTATTATGTTGTATAAGTCGTTTGTTATTGAAATTATTATAAGTGGTATGCAATATAGGACTATTTTTTTTGCTAGTTGTTTGTTTGTGATGTTGTCTTTTTTGTTTGTTTTCTTTTCTTCGAATAGTTGTTTGTTTTTACTTATTTTTATTTTTAGATAGATATATGCTCCGAGTGCTCCGAAGAATGCTCCTAGAAGGGCTACTGAGACTCCTACTGGGGTACTGCTTTTAAATATATTTATTGATAGATATGCTCCTACTAGAATTATTATTATTCTTATTATTTGTTCCCATATTTGGCTTACTGATCCTGGGGATATGAATTTATGTCCTTGTAAATATCCTCTTAATACACTTATGTATGGTGTTATTATTAATGAAAATGATATTGCTTTTATGACTAGACTTATGTCTTTTTTATTGGTTGCATTTATACCATTTATGAAGAATTGTGCGAATGTGTCTGAGAAGATAAATAGTATTAGAAAAGATAGTACTGAGAATGTGAGTATTATTTTTTTTCCTACTTTGAATGTTCTTTCTTTTGCATCGTATTTATCTAGTGCTAGGTATTCGCTTATTATCATACTTATTGCGATTGGTATTCCTGCGGTTGATATGTTTAGGAATAGGTTATATATATTATAGGCATATGAGTATAGTACTCCGCCTTCTTCTCCGATTATTTTATAGAATGGAATAACATATAGGACTCCTAGTATTTTTGTTATTATTATTGCTATTGATGCTACTAGTGTTCCTTTTAGGAAGGAATCTTTTTTCATTTTATCACCTAACTAATTATATCATAGGGAGGATAACATATCAATTTATTATTTGTTTCTTGTTTAAATGTATGATTATTTTGTTATCTGTGATAAAATATATTTCTGGAGGTATTATATGTCGTATATCAAGGGTAATTTTAGGAAATATATTTTTAGATCTGATAAGAATTATACTGTTGGTCTTTTTAAGGTTTATGAAACAGATTTGGAGGGGCTTTCTTCTACTGTTACTTTTACTGGTTATTTTGGGGATTTAAATGAGGCTGATAGTTATCTTTTTAAGGGAGAACTTGTTAATCATGATAAGTATGGTAAGCAGTTTAATGTTACTTCTTATGAGGTTTTATTGCCTAGTGATGAGGATCATATAATAGATTTTTTATCTAGTGAACTTTTTAAGGGTATTGGTTTAAAGAAGGCTAAGAGTATTGTTGATACTTTGGGCTCTAATTGTTTAACTCTTATTCTTGATAATAAGGATGTTTTAAGAAGTGTTTCTGGTGTTACTTCTAAACAGATTGATGTTATATATGATAGTTTATTTATGTATAAGTCTAGTTATGATAAGATGCTTAATTTGGTTAGTATTGGTTTTTCTATGAAGGATGCTTTAAAGATAGAGAAGTATTATGGTAATAATATTGATCTTGTTCTTACTAGTCCTTATCAAATGATTGGGGATATTCCTGATATTAGTTTTTCTAAGATAGAGAAGCTTAGAGGTAATTTAGGAATTTCGCTTGATGATTTGGATCGTGTATCTTATGGGATTATTTATCTTCTTGAGAATCTTAGTTTTAGGACTGGTAATACTTATAGTAATTATTTTGAACTTGTTTCTTATTCTAGGAAAGTACTTGGTGTTAGTGAGGATGTTATTAATAGAGGAATTGCTAATTTAGTTAATCTTGGTAAGATGTTTACTTATGATGATAGGTATATTTTGATGGATAGTTATAATAGTGAGATGTATATTGCTAAGAGGATTAGTGCTCTTTCTAGGAAATTTGATAATTTATCTTATTGTGATGAAATTTGTTCTTTGGAGGAGAAGCTTGGTTTTGTTTTTAATAAGGAGCAAAGGGATGCTATAGAGAAGGCTTTTAATTTTAGTTTTTCTATTATTACTGGGGGACCTGGTACTGGTAAGACTAAGGTTGTTAAGGCTATAACTAGTCTTTATAGGGTTATTAATAATCTTTCTAGAAAGGAACTTTTGGATAGTTTGGTTTTGCTTGCTCCGACTGGGCGTGCTAGTAAGAGGATGAGTATGGAATCAGGGCTTCCTAGTTATACTATTCATAGGTTTTTAAAGTGGCAAAAGGAAGAAAATACTTTTTTAATAAATGAGGATAATAAGAGTGATGCTAAGTTTGTTATAATTGATGAGGCTAGTATGCTTGATAATGATCTTTTTTATAATTTGCTTCTTGGTCTTAAGGCTAATTGTCATATTGTTATGATTGGGGATTATAATCAGCTTCCTAGTGTTGGTGCGGGACAGGTTCTTAAGGATTTGATAAGTAGTGATGTTATTCCTGTTACGTATTTAAAGACTTTGTATAGGCAGGATAGTAATTCTAATATTAATTTTTTAGCGCATGATATTATTTCAGGAAAGCTTGATATGTCTTTGTTTAATGAGAGAGATGATCTTACTTTTGTAAGTTCTGATGGTAATGGTTTAAAGAATTGTCTTAATGATTTTTTGATAACTTATAAGGATATGTCTATTTATGATCTTCAGGTACTTGTTCCTATGTATAAAGGGGATAATGGTATAGATGCTCTTAATATGTATATGCAGGGTATTTTAAATGAAAAGGATAATTTTAAGAATGAGTTTTTGCATAATGGGATAATTTATAGAGAGGGCGATAAGGTTATTCAACTGGTTAATAGTGTTGAGGATAATGTTTTTAATGGAGATATAGGTGAGGTTGTTAGAGTAGTTAAGGGTAAGAAGAAGGAAGTTGTTTGTGATTTTGATAATAATATTGTAAATTATGGTGTTTCTTCTTTTGAAAATTTTAAGCTTGGTTATGCGATTAGTATTCATAAAAGTCAGGGAAGTGAGTTTAAGGTAGTGATTCTTCCTGTTCTTAATAGTTATAATTATATGCTTTATAGAAAACTTATATATACTGCGGTTACTAGGGCTAAGGATAAGTTAATTGTAATAGGAGAAGAGTCTGCGCTTAGAAAGGCTATTTTAACGGATAGGGATGAGAATAGGAAAACTCTTTTAAAGGAACTTATTATTTCTTGTATTGAATAGTTTTTTTGGTTCATAATAAAAGAGAGGTGATTATTTTGAAAACTAGTAAAAA
>CAVFIB010000058.1:0-7756 GCA_963622385.1 Bacteroidaceae bacterium
TAACAATACCTTTTTGTTTTAAAGAAGAAATACATCTTTGAATAGAACGTTTAGAAACGCCTAATTGATTAGCCCAATCATCTAAAGTATTATAAATCCAATTATGTCCGTTGTATTCAATACCATATTTCCCTCTCCCAATCCAGTAATGTAGTCGTTTTATGAATCTTTGTTCTTGTGTCGTTAGTATCAATTGTATTATCCTTCCTATAAAATATAATCAAATAATTTGACCTTTTACAAAAAGTACGCTACAATAATAATGTTATTTATTGTTTTTCGCACTTTTTATAAAAAGTGTTTATAAATAGGATGGTGAACACTAGGCCATCCTATTTAATTTTTTTCAGAATATCATAAGAAAAAACTATATGCAATAATTTTTTCTCATAAGTTAGATTTTTGTATGCGCATTTGTAAAAATATGTTATCATCGATTTAAAAGGTAGTTTGAAAAGAAGATTCCGTGGCCACGGAAAATTATATAGTGAAAAGTAGTGATTTAAGTAATCCTAAAAAGGATATTATAGGTGTTACCCAAAAATCGATGTGTATGCTGGCAGATGTTGTTAATACAACTATTTATCGAGCAATAACAGATTTAGGAATTGAGCCAATAGAAGGAAGTTCTAAAAAAAATTGTAGATATTCTATAGAAAATACCCGAAAAGTTTTAAAAGGATATTTTTTTGATAGGTTTGTTTCCAAGTTAAAGGTACAATGTTTTTATAATTTTAAAGGAGGAGTTGGAAAAACAAGTTTATGTTTTCAGATATCTAGTCATTTAGCTTTATGTGGTTATAACGTTTTAGTGATAGACGCAGATCCTCAAGGTCATTTATCGACGTCTTTAGGAATAGATACAGAAAAATCATACTACACCTTATTTGATGCTATTATTGGAAATGTTGAATTAGAAAAATGTATTAAAAATATATATGAAGGATTTGATTGCATTCCTTCTAATTTAGCAATGACTCGAGCTGAGATAGCGTTAACTGAAATGGAAAATAGAGGAATTGAAAGAATTTCGAAATTAATTCAACCATTTATAAATAAGTATGATTTTATTATATTTGATACAAATCCAACGATAGGATGCTTAAATAGAAGTATTTTAATGTGTTGTGATATGATTAATATAGTTGTAGAAACACAGGCATATTCATTAAACGGAGTAAAGTTGCTATTAGGGGATATTTTTAACCTCTTCAAATTACAAGAAAAAAATATTCCAGAAATATTGATGATTCCTAATAAATATGAAGATAGGACAGTGGTATCTGGAGAGGCTATGTCAATCTTGAGTGGATCATATTATAATTATTTGAAACCAGATTTTGCTATTAGACGTAGTGAAGATTTTAATATTGCTTCAAAGATTTCCAAACCGTTAGCATTTTTTTGTAGATATAATTCTTTGGCCTTTGAGGATATTGTGGAAATATTAAGATATTTTGTTCAAAAAGCGTGTAGAAGGAAATAATAATGGGAAAAGTAACATATAGAGAGGTTTCATCTAATTTTGAGAACATGGCTAAGCCTTATAATAATCTTGGTAGAACATCTATAGCTATGGATGAAAGCATAAAAGAGTATTTTTTTATTTCTTTAGATAATTTAAGACCATTTAAAAATCAAGCTAGGAGAGTATTTAATGAAAAGGATTTAAAGAATTTAGCAGAATCAATAAAAAATTATGGTATAAGACAACCATTAACTGTGATGAGATGTAAAGGAGAGGATGGGAAGTTTGAAATAATAAGTGGGGAAAGACGAGCAAAAGCTGCTAGAATTGCTGGTTTGGAAAAAGTCCCTTGTATTATAATGGATGATTTTCAAAATGCAAATATAGCTGCTATAATCGAGAATATCCATAGATCTGATTTACATCCAGTTGAATTAGCAAAAGCCTATAATTGCCTATTAGATAGTGGAGAGTTCAAGAATTCTATTTCTTTATGGGAAGCAATAGGAGTAGATAAATCTAGCGCATATGAGGTTTTGAAGTTGTTGAATTTACCAAAAGATATTTTAGACGATCTTTTAATACATAATATTAGGAATCAAACTCAACTTCGTTTAATAATGAGTTCATCAGATCCAAGGGAAACCCTGAATAAAATTTTAAACAGCGATAAGAATAAAGGGAAACCTAAATCTATTATGCGGATATTGATAAAAGATGGGAACTTTTCAATACAGAAGAATGCTATAAAAAAATTAAGCGAAGAAGAGAAAAATACATTAAGAGATATGCTTGAAGAATTATTAAAGGAACTCTAGGTAATAAACGGAAAATATGTTTGATTCATTACAATTATTATTGGAGAGTATAAAATAATTGAAAAAGATAACGTATAGAAAGTATATAGGGAGGTATATATTAAAAGTACAAGGGCAATGATGCATAATGCGATTCTCATATAATTAGAAGATAAAAAAATAATTCAACTGTAAATTTAATTTTTGTTATTGTATTCTACAACCAATTGCTTAATTAGGAGAAGGAAGATGTTTTCCGAATTAATTAAGAGAGAGGTCACAAAATTAATATTAGTTGTGTTTTTATATACGAATTTATCACCTGCATTTTGTATGCAAGGGATGCCTGAATATGTAGTAAACGTGGAGAATAGACAGATCGCAAGTAAAGAGAGTGCGGAAATGCAAACTGTATTTGCAGTGACAGCGATGCAATTAGTTCAAGAGAGTGCTACAGCGGTTTATAAAACCATAACTGAACAGATAATATATCCGTTTATGACTGCAACAAGGGTAATTTTAGAAGCGGGCGCAAGATTGTATGAGATCTTACAAAATGTAAAAGCAAATGTTAACAAGATAGAACAAGCGTCAAAAAGTTATGAAACAGAAACTCAGATATCTCGAGGATTTTGTTTAAATATCCCTGAACTAGGAGATTTATTGATATCGCATGATGGAGATATTATCTTGGATGCTAAAGATCAACTTAAAAGGTCAGTGAGAGTCGTTGCTCCAAGGCAAGTTATATTAAATGGAGTTATAGCAAAAGATATAGAAGTAGAATCGACTGCAGCAATATTAACAGGAAAGACATCAGCAAAAATTGATTCTTTAAAATTTAAAGCAATTAGAGATAGTGAAGATTTAGAAAACGCATTATTTATAGATAAAGGAGCCAGCTTAGAAGTAGGAGTTTTGTCCCTTGTAGAAGCTTTACTTTTAAATACAGGAAGATTAAGAGTAACACAGGGTATGGATTTGCAACAAGGAATGTTTTTTAACACAGGAACATTTGAAACAACAGCAGATCCTGTTGCATTAAGAAATATAGCATATTTTTATAATGGATCAAAAGCAGTTATTAATGCAGTGGGAAATATTATATTAAATGCTGGAAGAACAGTTAATCTTGGGAAAATAACAGCAAGAGGAATAAATTTAGTTTCATCTGAGTTATTTCATAATAAAGGGGAAATTTTAACTACAGCATTTTTTAGCATTAATGGGTTAGAAGAATTAATAAACGAAGGAATAATAAACGGGAACTGTGGAACAGTTGGTATAAGTGGAAAAAGGTTTGAACAAAGGCAAGGACGTTTATTTGGTTCAAACATAGTTTTTAACACGGAAGAGACCGTTTTATATGGAGAAGTGAGGGGATTAAAAGGATTTTTTCAAAGGGAAATACAAAATGGAGGAACATTGCACTTTCAACGAGGTGTGTTAAGTGGGAATTTTGTTAATTCTGGAAATGTAAATTTTGAACGATTACTTGAGTTAATAGGGAGCAAAGTAATAATTAGGAATTCTGGGGAATTGAGATCATGTGAGATTGAGAGTAATGTGATGGAAGGGGTTATAACATCTGAATCAAATGGAAAAGTACTTACAGAATCAATATCAATAAAATCTAAGAAGCATCTTCAATTAGAAGCAGATATGCCTATATTGAAAACGGTAAAGACAGAAAAAGATGCTAAATTATTAGTAACTAAAGAAGCAAAAACACCGAAGTTACAAAAAATAGAAAATCATGGAGATTCAACATTTATATTAGGGGAGACAGAACTTGCAGTATTACAGAATGTAGCGGAAGGATTTTTAAGGTTAGAGTCAACAGTTCCGTTTAATTATTTAAATAAACTTGATCAACTGCAAGGAAAGATAATATTAAGAGGGAGCTTCCCTAAGATAATAAATTTAAATGTTGTGGCGGGTGAAAAACTCACAATATTGTCTGAAAGTAGCTTTACGCAAGTGAGCGATATTTATGTACAAAGTAAAGGACGGCTGGATATAGAAGGTAAGGTTTTTAAAACACTAAAAACAGTAACCAATAATGGAGAATTAATAGTAAGAGGGAAGAGAGGGGAACTGTCTTCAGAAATAGTAATACCGGTAAGTTCTGAGAGTTTTGTTATAAATGGGATATACAAAGGAGAAGCTGGTTCAATATTACAATTAGAAAATGGGGCAAAAATTGCCGCCAATAATTGGGATAATAGAGGGAAAATACTCTCTAGGAACGGAATAAAGATTAATCAATCGGGAGGGAGTGTGACAAAATGGGGTGATATAGAATCAGGAGGAAATATTGATTATGAAATTACCGGAGTAGATGTAGGATTAGATAATAGTTTTATAAATCCAAAGACAAAGGAAACATTAAGAATATTTTCAAATAGAAATGTTACAATACCTTCTAGCTTTGAATCAGGATCTGATTTAGAAATACAATCAGAAAATTTAACAGTTCCGGGAAAATTAAAAACAAAGAAATTAAAAGTAAAAACAAAAAAATTTACCTTAACAGGATATATAGGAACAAGAGAGAGTGCAGAAGTAATTTGTGATGAATTCACAAACACATCGGGAAGATTTGAGTCTCTGGGAGACATGACATTTAATGTTGCAGGGACATTTACAAATACTGGAGGAATGAAAAAAGAACAGAGTCAGGTTGCTTTTAATTATTATACACAAAGTCCTTGCTTAATTAGAAAAGTTTTTAAAGGTGGTGACCATTACGAAGGGTGGAATAATTATCCGGGAACAACTATTAAAGGGGTTCTTTCCAGAGTAAAATTAAATCCAATATCAACTAGTGCGGTAATATCTAGAGAGTTGAGAGATATTTTAAAAATAGGACAAATTGGAAGTCTGGGAACTTTTACGATAAATTCTAAAGAATGGAATAATTCCTTTGGCTTACTTTTTGGAGGGAATATAGTATCACAAGCAAGAATAAATAATGTTAATGGAATCATATATTCAAGAAATGCATTTCAAATAAAAGGATGCCTAATGAATGGGGTGACTGATGTTCTTTTTTCTGTACAAAATGCTTCTGTTGACCCAAATAAACCAATTATAAAGACAGAAAGGTTGCCCATTTCAATAAATACCATCAGGCATAAATCTCTTTTTGGAAGACCACATTATTCTTTTCATAGTTGGAATTTTAGTTCCTATAGTGTAATAGCCGGATATACTCCGTATGCCGATGGAAAGGTACCAATTCATATACAAAGATATCCAGGATATATATTTGCAGAAGGGGATATAAGAATAGATTCGGCATTTGATACAACGTTGGGGACAATAGTTTCAGCACAAAATATCTATATTGGAGGACGTGCACAAACAGGGAGTGCAAATTTAGTTGCTCATGGGAATATTGAAATGGCAATGAAACAAGTTGATTTAAATCAAATAAAAGCAAGGGCAGAAAATATAGTTATTGAACAGTTACAAAGTCTTGTAATAGGAGGTTATATAACACCCGTAGTTGTTTCTGAGGGGCAAAAAGGAGTAGTTATTAATCTTGAGAAATTAGCTAAACCATTGGGGTTTGCTTTATCAGAGCGTCCTATGTTAACTGATACAAGTTCTTTAGGACTACCAGTATCTATAGTTCCTACTGCGAGGGGAATTGATAGTGAAGTAGTATTAAGAAATCCAAGTGATATGGGGTTTGCATTACCTACAATTAATGCGGTTCCTTTTATTCCAACTATATCTGATTTAGTTACAGCAAAACTGCTAAGGATGGTTGTAACACCGTTATATGGAACAGAAATAGGATTTAATGTCAATTTGATAGGAGTATTAGAAAGAAACGGGAAGGAACTTATGCAATCGTTTGTTTATTCGAAAGATTGTGATATTCCTGATGGAACATTAGCTTTAGTATATGGAGAAGAGAAAGAAGGAGAGGCGATTAGAGATGCGGCTATACGAAGAATACAGCAACGAACACCATATCTTTTTATTGGAAACATTATTAATGAGGCAATACATTATCTAAAAGCAAAGCAAGAAGCAATATTAAGAAGTAGAGAAGGTAGTGTTACAATAAGACCTGAGGATTTTAATATAGACTCAAGGGATTTAACAATAGAAGCAGATCAAAATGTCGAATTATTGTCAGATTATATTTATTCTGATTCAAGGAAAATAGGAGTCGATCCTGTAAAAATAGAGGTTCCGGGTTCAGTAACATTGTCAGCAGGAGGAGATGTTGTGAATAGAGCGGCGCAAATAAAAGCAGGGGATAATATCGTAATACAATCAAAACAAGGAAATATAACAGAAGAATCAATGGGAATAGATCCTGTATCGAAAAAGATCAGCGGATCTTCTGTGGTTTCTCAAAGTAGTGTAGCCGTACCGGAAATTGATGCAAAAGGAGTAATAAGAGAGGTTGCTTCACAGGGGACAATCAGTCAAATGGGAAGTGTTATGAAAGCAGGGAAGGGTATAGAATTTGAAGCAGAAAGACATATAGTAAAACCTACTTATGTTACAACGCAAGTGTCAACACGCTCTGGAAATACAACTTCAACAATTAGAATGAGAACGCCGAAAGAAAGCGTTTTTGAATCTCCTGAAATTCTGTTTAGTTCTAATGATACAACATTAATCGGTGCCCAAATAATCAGTTCAAGAGTAATAAACAGTGGGAATTTGTATGCGACAAGTGCAGAAGGAACAAAGGAAAGTCATGCAACAACCGTAAGCAGAAGGCGTTGTTTTGGAATTAGGATAGGAAAATCAACACAAACTGTGCATAGTGTCGAAAGTTTTTATGAACCAACCCGGATCTTAGGGGAGTATTTTGAATCTTCAGGGGTTGGAAAGTGCACATTAGAAGGAGCGGTTATTGATGTATTGGAAATGGCGATCAAGAAGAAAGATTTGATAGATAAGACATTTTATACGAAGAGAGCAACACATATAACAAGAAGTTCCAAAGGATTTTTTGCTCCAAGAATAAAAGGGGATCCATTCTATGAATCAAGCAGAGCTTTGAGAAAAGTCGTGACATTTGGAGATGTAGTTCCAAGTGCATTAAATGTCGTGGGAGCAGGAACGCAGACACTGACACATGCGATGATGTTAGCGAATTTATCGAAAATGAATAATCCATTAGCGACAATATCACAAATATTCATGAGTAGGTTTGTGAGTGGGTTTGGATACAGTAATATAACGCAGAGAACGAAGATAACTGAGAAAATACCACATCAAACGCAAGCTAAGGTTGGAATATTAAAGGTGAGTAATGATAGGACACATCTTGAAGGTATATGGGATGTTGATCAAGCCGAGATAGAAACAAAGCTATTTACGACATCGGCTCCGAAGTATGAAGCGGAACAAACAACAGAGACAAAAGGATTTAGTGTATCATTGTCACCAGCGGCATTATTAAGTGCAGCGATAGCGCCTGGGATAGCATCAAATCTCGCCTGTTTACCAAGTGTAA
>CAVFIB010000059.1:0-7534 GCA_963622385.1 Bacteroidaceae bacterium
TTTGTTTGTTATCTATATTATAAATCGGTATCATTTTAACTAATGTTTAACACTTGAAAATGATGTTTTTTAGGCTAAGGTGAAGTATTTACCAGTTGGAGGTTCAGCATAAGTACTTTCACTAGAATCATGCCATTTAGAAGTTGTATTAGTTAAGTCTCCAGTTTTACTTGATATTTTAACTGACCATGTTGTGGCTTTAGAGCCTGCAGAATTAAACATATAACCCATATTGGTTACACTTGAGGTATCTAAATTTGCAAAATTTCCTTTTTCCATATTAGATAACATATAAAACCAATATTTTGTTGATATAGGTTCTATTTTTTGCCCTATCTCTACACTCTTCATTGAACTTCTTTCACTATACCAAGGTAGATTACTATTAGAACTCACAACATATGAATTACTATCACTCATTGCATCATATTCTTTTGTTATGTTTCCATGTGTTAATAGATTTGTATTTCTGTTTTTTGTACTTTCATTTATTATAAGTGTTCCATCTTCATATAATGTTGTAAATGTATCTTTAAAGTTTACTGTACATGTGGTACTAGCACTTACATTCGATACTATAAGTATATTGTTTTCTATTTTTCCTATTTGATTATTTGTACATGTTACTGAGCCTATTGCTCCTTCTACATTTATTGTTAAATTAAATGTTTCATTTTCATTATATGGAATCTCTTTACTTGAAGTATCTACTGTTCCATTTTGTACTACTACATTTACTGTATATTTTTCTTTTTGCCATATGATACTCTTTTATATATTTTTTACTATCTCTAGTATAAATAACACTATTATTTGGATTAAAATACAAGAAAAAAATATAATTTAGGAGTTTAAAATTATAGATGTTTACAAATATATTATTTGGATCTGTTTAAAGTTTTCTTTTCTTTGATCTTAAAATCAACATATATCACAAAATTCCAGTTGTTTTGGGTACTAATTTTCACATTTTTCCGACACTTTTTCGTGTGTTTTTTCACATTTTTCCTGTTTATATGAAAAAAATTAGTCTTTTAAACTAATATTTATTTCTTTTATGGAACTTATTTCGAGTTTTCTATATTTAACACCACATGCATCGAATAGTTTTCTTGATGCTATTGTGTTTTCTTGATCATGATATTTATCACTTAGGTAAACTACTTCTTTTATACCTGATTGGATTATTTCTTTTGCACATTCATTGCATGGGAATAGATCTACATATATTCTTGCTTCTTCTAGGTCTTTTCGGGAACCTCTGTAGTTTAGAATGGCATTTCTTTCTGCGTGTACAACGTACATATATTTTGTTTCTAGATTTTTTCCTTCTCTACCCCATGGGAATATATCGTCATGAAAGCCATTTGGTGCACCGTTATATCCTATTGATAGGATTCTGTTATTATCACTTACTATACATGCTCCGACTTGTGTTGATGGATCTTTACTTCTCATTGAGGATAGTTTGGCAATTGCTATGAAGTATTCATCCCAGTTTAGGTAATCGTTTCTTTTTTTTGACATGTTTTCTCCTTATTAATTTCCTCTTTTTGTTTGTTCTAGTTTTAAATAGTGTTTTAGTAGTTCTTCTTTTTTTATGTTAATACTTTTTGCTATATCTATAGCTTCTCCTAGAAGGAGTTCTATTTTGTCTATCATGCTTTCTCTAATGATTTTAACACTATCTAGGTTAATGTAACTACCTTTTCCTGGTATTGTTATGATTACTCCTTCGTCTAGGAGTTCATCATAGGCTTTTTTTACTGTCATTACGCTTATACCAATTTGGTTTGATAAGGCTCTTATGGATGGAAGTGAATCTTTACTATTTAATGTACCACTTGCAACATATTCTTTTATTTGATCTTTTATTTGTTCATAGATGGGAATGCCACTGTTGTTATTTAGTTTTATATTCATTTATCTCACCTCTGTTACAACAAATATATAACAGCAAATGAAAAAAGTCAATAACTATTCTACAGTTACTGACTTAGCTAAGTTTCTTGGTTTATCTATGGCTTCTCCCCTTAGATATGCTACTTTATAGGCAAATAGTTGGAAAATTGTCATCACAAGAAGTGGTGAGGTAAAAGATGAGATGTCTTCTACTGTGATAACTTCGTCATAAAAATCGTCGTTTTTATATTCTTCATAGATACTATCTAGGGTAACAAATATGACAAATGCTCCTCTTGCTTTTACTTCTTTTATGTTGCTTATGCTTTTCATTGCAAGATCGTGGTTTGTGACTAGTCCTATTACTGGGGTTCCTTCGCTAATTAATGAAATTGTTCCATGTTTTAGTTCTCCTGCTGCATAGCTTTCACTATGGATATATGATATTTCTTTTAGTTTTAATGATGCTTCCATACATAGATAGTAATCTATTCCTCGTCCTAGGAAGAATACGTCGTTTTTGTTATAGATTAGATTTGCTATTTTATAGTATGTGTCTTTGTTATTTATTTCTTTTGTTATTAGACTTGGAATTTTTTTTATATCATTTAAGTATTCATTAGCGGTTTCTTCACTTAGGATGCCTTTTTTGCTTGCAATAGAGAGTGCTATTAACATAAGGATTAGTACTTGGGCTGAATAGGCTTTTGTGGTTGCTACTGATACTTCACAGCCTACTTTTATATAGAATACATTCAAGGCTTCTCTTGCGATTGATGATCCTACTGTATTAATAATTCCCAATGTATCTATATTGTTTTGTTTTGCTTTTCTTAGTGCTGCTAAAGTGTCTGCGGTTTCCCCTGATTGAGAAATTAATATTGTAAGAGTTTTGTTATCACTAAAGGTCTTTGAATAACGATATTCGCTTGCTAAATAGACACTTGTTGGTATTTCTGCATATTCTTCTAGGAAGCTTTTACCGATTAGTCCTGCGTGATAAGCACTTCCACATCCTATTATGTCTATGCTTTTGTATTTAGAAAAGTCTGGCATGTTTTTCATGAGTTCTTTTATATCATTTTTAAAGAATTGTTCATAGGTGTAAGTAAGGGTGTTTGGTTCGTCATTTATTTCTTTTATCATGAAGTGTTCGAATCCATTTTTTTTGGCACTTTCTATGGTACCATCGTAGGTAAGAATTTCTTTTGTTATTTCTTTTAGATCTTTGTTATAGATGGTTACTTTGTCTTTGTTTACGATGCCATACTCGCCTTTATCTATTAGGATATATTTATTAGTGAATTCTAGTATTGCTGGTACATCTGATGCTATGAAGTTTTCATTATTTCCTAGTGCTACTATAAGAGGACTATCACATCTCATTACGTAGATATTATCTATATCATCATCAAATAAAGCTGCAAATGCGTAAGAACCTTTTACTTTTTCGCTTACTTGTTTCATGCATAGGAGTTTATCTTTACATTCTTTGTAGATACTATCGAATAGACAACATGCTACTTCTGTATCTGTTGCGGTTTTAAAACTGTATCCTTGTTTTATTAGTTCTTCTCTTAGTTTTACGTAGTTTTCTATTATTCCGTTATGGACTAGTGTTACTTTTCCCACTTTATGGGGATGAGCGTTTGTACTTGTTGCAGCGCCGTGAGTTGCCCATCTGGTATGTCCTATTCCAACTGAATGTATTTCTTTGTTTTTTAGTTCGTCTTTTAGGTTTTTTAGTTTTCCTTCTTTTTTTACTATTTCTATGTTGTTGTTTTTGAAATATGCTATTCCTGCAGAATCATATCCTCTATATTCTAGGTTGCTAAGTCCTTTTAGTAATACATCTATAGAGTTTCTATTTCCTGCATAGCCTACTATTCCACACATATTATCCCTCCTTGGATTAAAATAATTATAAACAAAAAATGTTGAAAAAACAATAATTATTGTTTATTTAGGATAAAACAGGTACTTGTTTTAAATTTAACATATCTACATTCTCCTAACATATTATTTAAAATATAAGTTAAGTCATCTCTGTTCATGAAAATCACACCTTTCATTATAATTATAATATAAACTGTAAATCTTGTCTTATATTCGACAAAAATATACAAAAAAAGATAGAAAAAACATAACAAATATAGTATAATTTTAATATGGTGATGCAATTTGATAAAATATCCTAATAATATAACCAAAAATAAAAGTTACGTTAACTATGGAAACAGGGGAATGACTTTGGAGAGTGAGATAAATGATTCTAATAGGTATTACTTGGAACATGATGTTGCGGTAATATACAAGAAGCCTACTCCTATTAAGGTTGTAAAACAGGTTAATGAAAAGATAGTGAATGCTTTTTTTGAGAAGCCTTCTACTACTGATTATAATGGTTTATATAAGGGAAAATATATTGATTTTGAGGCTAAGGAGACGAAGAATACTTCTTTTCCTTTAAGGAATATTCATGATCACCAGATAGAACATTTAAAAAGAGTGATAAAACATCATGGAATATGTTTTTTAATAGTTAGGTTTACTTTAAGGGACGAAACGTATCTTTTATTTGGAAAGGATTTTGTGAATTTTATTGAAAATGAAGATAGGAAATCAATACCGCTTGATTATTTTAAAAAGTGTGGGTATTTAATAAAAGATAAATTATCACCAAGGGTAGATTATATAGAAATAATTGATAAATATGGAGGTATCTTATGAAATTAAAGAAAATTAAACTTAAGAGGAAGGAACCTAGTAATATGAGTAAGGCGAAAGTAAAACCTAAGAAGACGTCTAAAATAATGATTAGTTTTATAATTATAACTGCATTACTTTTCTTTGTGCTGGTATATATGATATTTGGTCTATTAGTTTCTTTGGCATTTACTGTGCTTTATCTTTTAATGATATGGCTTGTAAGAACAATAGATAGGTATCCTGTAGGGACTAAGAAGAGAAAAAGGGCTAAGAATATATTTTTAATAATTCTTTTGATTGGTATAATTGGGATTCTTGCTTTTATTGTGTTCTTTATAGTGATAATAATTTCTTCGCCATCATTTGATGTTGAGAAACTTGATAGAAATGAAACTACGATAATTTATGATAATAAGAATGAGACTATTGCAACACTTGGTAATGAGAAGAGGGAAAAACTTGAATATGATGAACTTCCTAATGTTTTAGTTGATGCAATAGTGGCTACTGAGGATTCTAGATTCTTTCAACATAATGGGCTTGATGCTCCTAGATTTGCTAAGGCTGTTTTAGGACAACTTGCTGGGGCTAGTGATGCTGGTGGTGGTTCTACTTTAACAATGCAGGTTGCAAAGAATAACTTTACTTCTAGGGAAGCAAGTGGTCTTCAAGGTATAATTAGAAAGTTTACTGATATTTATTTATCTGTGTTTAAGATAGAAAGAGCTTTTACTAAGCAAGAGATAATTGAATATTATGTAAATGAACCTTTCTTGGGAAGTAATTCGTATGGGGTTGAACAAGCTTCACAAACATATTTTGGTAAGCATGCAAAACAACTAAATTTAGCAGAAGCCTCTTTGATCGCTGGGCTTTTCCAAGCACCTGGTGATTATGATCCTTTTGCAGATCCGGATGCTGCGACACAAAGAAGGTCTACTGTTCTTTCGTTGATGGTTAGACATGGATATATAACTGAACAAGAAAAAGAAGTTGCAGAAAGTATGAAGGTAAAAGATTTACTTGTAAGTACAAAAACTACTAATAATAGTATTTATCAAGGATATATTGATTTAGTGGTAGATGAGATAGTTAATAAGACTGGAATGGATCCGTATGTTGTACCAATGCAAATTTATACAAATATGGATACTAAGAAACAAGAACAATTAAATAAAGTGTTTACTGGAAAATCATATAACTGGATTAATAAGACTATTCAAGGTGGTGCTGTTGCGGTTGATAGTAATACTGGAAAGATAATTGCTGTTGGGGCTGGTAGAAATAGAACTGGTGAAAGAACATTTAGTTATGCAACGGATATATCAAGACAGATTGGTTCTACTGCGAAACCGTTATTTGATTATGGGCCTGCAATTGAATATGAAAATTATTCGACTGCACATATCTTTAATGATAAGCCTATAACGTATACTGGTACTAATCAAAAAATTGTAAATTATGATGGTGCTTATAAAGGAAATATATCACTTAGGTATGCTTTATCAGATTCAAGAAATGTTCCTGCTGTTGAGGCATTCCAAGCGGTAGATAATGAAAAGATAAAGAAGTTTGTAACAAGTTTGGGAATTAAACCTGAGATAGATTCAACTGGGTATATTCATGAAGCTCATGCTCTTGGAGCATTTAATGGTGCATCTCCTCTTCAAATGGCTGGTGCATATGCAGCATTCTCAAATGGTGGAACATATTATGAACCATATTCAGTAAATAAGATAATACTTAGAGATTCTGATGAGAAAATAACTTTTAAATCTGAAGGCGAAAGAGTTATGAGTGAGGCTACTGCATATATGGTAACAGATGTATTAAGAGATGTTCCTGGAAGGAATAGTATCCCTACTCTAACATCTGATCAATTTGCAATGAAAACAGGAACAACAAACTATGATGATGCTACTGCTAGAAAATTTGGTTATTCTTCAGATGCTGCACCAGATGGTTGGTTAGTAGGATATACTCCGAATATAAGTTTAGCTATGTGGACAGGATATGTTGAAAATAAAAAAGGTGTTTATTTAACAATGTCACAAATGTATTATCATAAGAATAATTTATATGTTGCGTGTGCTAAAGCTGTATTTGATAGTACTGGGGCAAAATGGACAAAACCATCTACTGTAGTAAAAGCTAAAGTAGTAAAAGGAACTGAGGAACTTGCAAGTGCTTATACTCCAAGTAGTATGACTACTACTGAGTTATTTAAACGAGGTCATGCTCCAAAGAAGACATCTACTAAATATAATGTATTACCTAACCCATCTGGATTAACTGTTGAATATTCTGGAGGAGTTGTAGAAATTTCTTGGGGAGCTGCTAAGAAACCAAGTGATGGTGATGATTCTTTAGGAGAATTTGGATATAATGTTTATCTAAATGGACAATTACTAGGATTTACAACGAGTACTTCATATACATATTCTGGTGCAAATCCATTTGGAACATATACAGTTAAAACAACATATAAGAAGAGTTCTGCAAATCAAAGTTCTGGAGTAAGCAAGAGTTTAAGTCAAAAAATAGATATAGAAACATTAGTGGATTCACAAGTTAATTTAAAGGTTGGAGATTCCTACTCTCCATCATCAAAACCATTTAGAGTAACGGAAAATGGTGTAGATGTGACATCTTCTGCTACTGTAACAACTACAATAACAGATAAAAGTGGAAGTGTAGTGTCATCTATCAATACATCTTCTGCAAATACATATATAATAACATATACAATAAAATATGATGGAGAAACAAGTAAGGCTCAAACAACTGTTAAAATAACAGATAATAATCCTATAATACCAGAACCTAGTGATGGAGATTAAGGTTGAAAATAAAAACTTAAAATTATCCCACGACAAAAATCGTCAATGAAGACGTTAAAATAAATCGTACACTTGTACGTATG
>CAVFIB010000060.1:0-7445 GCA_963622385.1 Bacteroidaceae bacterium
CCTTATAGGCTTCAGAGAAAAACCACCCTTTTTAAGGGTGGATTTTTACTTTTTACATATAATTATTTGCTTTAACTTCCATATAACTTTGAGGATGGTTACATACAGGACATACGTCTAAAGCGTTTTCTCCGATGTAAACGTGTCCACAGTTTCTACATATCCACATTTTATCTCCGTCTTTATGGAAAATTTTGTCTTCTTTCATGTTGTTTAGAAGTGTTAAATATCTTTCTTCGTGTTCTTTTTCTATTTTTGCTACTTCTTCGAATAGGTATGCTATTCTTTCGAATCCTTCTTCTTTTGCGATTTTTGCGAATTCTTTGTACATATGGGTCCATTCGAAGTTTTCTCCGTTTGTGGCGTCTTCTAGGTTTTCTAGTGTGGATGGAACGCTTCCTCCGTGTAGTTCTTTGAACCATAATTTAGCATGTTCTTTTTCGTTGTTAGCGGTTTCTTCGAAGATTGCTGCAATTTGTTCGAAACCGTCTTTTCTTGCTTTGCTAGCGTAGTAAGTGTATTTGTTTCTAGCTTGAGATTCTCCTACAAAAGCTGTCATTAGGTTAGCTTCTGTTTTGCTTCCTTTTAATTCCATTATAATTCCTCCTTTAAATTTATTACTATTAATTTTAGCATTATAAAATGGATGTGTCAATAAGGAAAAATATCCTTGACAAATACCTATAGGGGGTATATAATTATTTGGTGTAAATAAGAGGAGGAAACTATGACGAAGGAATGTGAAAGATGTAAGAAAATAACTCATCGTAGCGATGATACTAAAAAGGCATATACGAAGAGATTGAATAGAATAGAAGGTCAAATAAGGGGAATAAAAAAAATGATTGAGGATGATAGGCATTGTGATGATATAATGATTCAGATATCTGCTGTTACAAATGCTTTGAAGAGTTTAGGTCAGGAAATTCTTCTTCATCATATGAAAACGTGTATGGTTGAGGATATTGAAAGTAAGAAGTATGAAACTATTGATGAAATAATGGAATTATGTAAGAGGATGATGTGATGAAATATAGTTATAATATAATAGGACTTGATTGTGCTAATTGTGCAAGGGAAATAGAAGAAAGTCTAAATAAGAATAAGGATTTTAAGGATGTAGTTGTAAATTTTAGTGCTTCTAGAATAAGTTTTTATACTGATAAACAAATAACGGTTGATGAGATAAATAAGTTAATTAAAAAGGTGGAACCAGGTGCGTATGTTGTTGATGGTGAAAATGTAGAAAGTAAAAAGGAATATCATTTATCTTTATTAATAATAGGGACGTTGTTGGGGATACTTGGATGTAAATTGAATATGCCTGATGTGTTAAGATATATATTAGTTTTTGTATCGTATGTAATTTTACTTTATAGACCATTTTTGAATGCTTGTAAGATGTTAATAAGAAGTCATACAATAAATGAGAATGCTCTTATAAGTATATCTTGTATAGGAGCATTACTGGTACAGGAGATGATGGAAGGTATTATGGTAGTTGCACTTTATACTTTGGGTAAGATTTTAGAGGAAAAAGCTATTAATAATACGAGAAATTCTATCAAGAGTTTGATGGAAATAAAGCAAGATTATGCTAATTTGAAGATAGGTAAGTCTATAAAAAAGGTTGATGTTAATGAAATAAAACAGGATGATATTTTGGTGGTAAAACAAGGTGAGAAGATTCCTGTTGATGGAGTAGTGACAAAGGGTGAAGCGGTTCTTGATATGTCTATGCTTACTGGGGAATCTGAACAGGTATCAAAGGCTTTAGATGATAAGGTGCTTTCTGGTGCTATAAATATGGGTGATATATTTGAGATAAGGGCTTTAGATAGATATGAGAATTCAACTGTTGGACGAATTTTGGAACTTACTATGAGTGCTGGAGATAAGAAGGCTAAAACTGAGACAGTAGTTACAAAGTTTAGTAAAATATATACTCCGATAGTTTTATCTTTAGCGGTTTTAGTTTCACTTATTTTACCGATATTTGGGGTAAGTATAGGAGATAGTGTTTATAGAGGTTTAACATTTTTAGTAATATCGTGTCCTTGTGCTATAGCAATATCTGTACCGTTATCATATTTTACGGGATTAGGAATTGCGTCTAGGAATGGTATATTAATAAAGGGTAGTAATTATTTGGATAATTTAATGCATTTAAAGAGGATAATTTTTGATAAGACTGGGACTTTAACAACAGGTGCTTTTAAAATAATAGAGGTTGAGGTTTTGACAAAGGAATATACAAAAGAGGAAATAATAAAAATATTAGCACATGGTGAGTATTTATCAAATCATCCGATTGCAAAGAGTATAATGAAGCTTTATGATGGAAAGATAAATGATAGTTTGGTAAAGGATTTTAAGGAGATTCTGGGACAAGGTTTATCTTATAAATATGATGATAAATTAGTAAAGATTGGGACAAAAAATATTTGTAAGGATTGTGAACTTGATACGAATATTCATGTAAATATTGATGGAAAACATGTTTGTTCGATATTGCTTGATGATGGTATTAAGGAAAATACTAAGCAAGCGATAAATGATTTGAAAAAGCAAGGAATAAGTGTAGTGATGTTTACTGGTGATAAGAAGGAAACTGCAAATGAGGTGGCTAAGAGACTTGGTATTAAGGAAGTTAAGTATGAAATGCTTCCTGAGGATAAATTTAGTGAGTATGAGAAATTGTCAAAACAAGGATTAACGGCATTTACTGGTGATGGTATTAATGATGCTCCAGTTATAAAAAGAGCAGATATAGGAATATCTATGGGTGGAGTAGGTTCTAGTTCGGCAATAGAGGCATCGGATATAGTTATAATGACTGATGATTTGTTAAAAATACCACAAAGTATAGGAATATCAAGATATACTAATCATATAATAAAGCAGAATTTATTATTTGCGATAAGTGTAAAAATAATAATACTTGTCTTAAGTATGTTTGGACTTGCTTCTATGTGGTTTGCAGTTTTTGCAGATACTGGTGTTACTCTTATAACGATATTAAATACTTTAAGAATAAGGAATAAGTTTAAATAGTTAGAATTTGTCTTTTCTGACTATTTTTATTTTGTTTTTGTAATTTTTTCTAATTTCTGTTATGAACAAGGATTCGTTAACTTTTGGTGTTAGGAGATAAGTTATGTTTTTTGTTCTAGTAATTGCAACATAAAACAGTCTTCTTTCTTCTGAGTGGGGGTAATTATCTTTATGGCATGAAACGTATTTTAAGACTTTATCATCGTTTATTTTATTGGGAAAACCTGTTTTTTTGTTTGTTAGATTGATTATGATGACGTTTTCTTCTTCTAGTCCTTTTGATCGGTGAATGGTTAAATATTTCATTTTAATATTAGGATTTTCTTTATAGATTAGGATATCGTTGTTAAAGTTAAATTTATCACTGTTAGTAAGTAGTTTTATGTCAAAGTTGTTTCTACCTAGTACTAAAATTGGTTTATGGGATTTGTTATATATGTGATTTATGAGTTTTATAAATGTTTTGATAATATCATTATAATAGATGATTTGTAAGGGATATTTGCATCTTTTGCTTGATTTTAGTTCTTTTTTTAATTGGTTTTTGTTTTTCATGATAAAGTCACCTGCTATATTTATTAGTTCAAGACTGTTTCTGTAGGTGTTTTCTATTTTTAATATTTCACTATCTGGGAAGATATTTTTGAAACCTAGGAATAGATCTAAGTCACATCCGGTAAATCTATATATGGACTGAAAGTCATCTCCGACGATGAGAAGTGATGCTCCTGTTTTGTTTAGGATTTCTTTTATTAAGTTAAAGCGGACTTGTGATGTGTCTTGAAATTCATCTATAATAATGTATTTTAGTTTTTTTGAGTAGCCATATTTTTTTACTTTTTTGGTTGCTTTTGAAATCATGTCTGAGAAGTCAATTTCGTTTTTTGAATCTAGTTCTTTTTGATATGTGTAATAAATATAATAAGTTAGTATTAGAAATTCTTTGTCTCTTTTTGATTTTGATGAGTTTATGAAGCTTGTAAATGCTTCGGGAGGATAGTCTCCGGCTTTAAAGAGATTGATGAATTTTTGTATTAGTTTTGCAAGATCTTCTAGATCTTTTTTGCTAATGGATGAGTATTTTTTTTTAAAGTTAAATGAATTGTGTTTAATACCTAGTATAGTTAGGACTCTTTTTTTATTTTCTTGACTTATAAGGGCATTTAGGTACTCTGTAATAACATATGATAAGAGATCTGATGAGCAGATTTTTTTATGCTCGTCTTTTAGTATTTCAAGTCCAAGTTTATGAAAGGTGTAACATGTGATATTGTAGCCATAATTGTTGATAAGTTTATCTTTTAAGCTATTAGTGGCGTCGTTAGTAAAGGAGATACATAAAATATCTGAGGTACTAAATCCTTTTATTTCAATTAAGTATCTTATTTTTCCGATTATGGTTAGGGATTTACCTGATCCTGCGCCGGCGGATACTAGTAAATGTTTTTTTGAGGATGTTACTACTTTTCTTTGACTATCGTCTAAAGGGTAACCGTTGATATTGTCTAGTAATTTATTTATTTTTTCGTCCATGAGTAAAGTATACATATAAAGATATAGAAGTGCAAATGGTTAAATTTAGTTATTGGTTTTATAAGGTGTTTTAAAAATGAAAAGTTTATAATAGTAAAATAGATATTCTATGTGAAAAGTCTTATCAATAATTGGTTTTCATGTATTTTAACTTTTTTTTAGGAAGAGTAAACTTTTGTGATATAATTATATAAGGAGGCAAGAATATGAAAAGAATTTTAACTGGGCTTCAACCAACTGGGGTTATTACACTTGGTAATTATATTGGGGCTATAAAACAGATGGTAGAACTACAGGAGGAGTATGAGAGCTATATTTTTATAGCGGATCTTCATTCTATAACAGTTCCACAGGAGAGGGAGACTTTGAGAAAAAATATAAAGAGTTTACTTGCTTTATATTTGGCGTGTGGTATAGATAAGGATAAAAATATAATATTTATTCAATCAGAAAATGAATACCATACTAACATATCTTGGCTTCTAGAGTGTAATACGTATTTTGGAGAGTTATCGCGTATGACTCAGTTTAAGGATAAGAGTAGTAAGAATAAGAATTTTTCTGCGGGATTATTTACGTATCCTGTGCTTATGGCAAGTGATATTTTGGCTTATGATATAGATTATGTTCCAGTTGGAATTGATCAAAAACAGCATGTTGAATTAACAAGGGATATAGCTATACGTTTTAATAATAAGTATGGGGAAACGTTTAAAATACCAGAGCCATTAATAAAGTCTTCTGGGACAAAGATAATGGATTTAGTTAATCCTACTAAAAAGATGAGTAAATCAAGTGATAATCCAAAAGGTGTGATAAGATTGCTTGATGATATAGATTTAGTAAGAAAGAAAATAATGAGTGCTACTACAGATAGTGAGACAAGTATAAGATATGATGTTATAAATAAACCTGGTATATCTAATTTGATTAATATATATAGTGTTTTAACCGGCAAAAGTATTGATGAGATTGAAAAAGAGTTTGTAAATCAAAACTATGGTACTTTTAAAAAAGAGGTTGCAAATGTTGTTTGTGATGAGGTAAAGAAAATTCAAGATAGATATAATGAAATAATAAATAGTGAGGAATTAGAAGTGATTCTGGATGATGGAATCGAGAAAACTAGAAAACAAGCAAGGGGAAAATATGAGTTAATGAAGGAAAGGATAGGTTTAGGAAGATGAGTTTTGAAGAGGTTTTAGAGGCAAGAAGAAGTATAAGAAAATATCAAGACAAAGAGGTTGATATAAAGGATGTTGAAAAGATAATAAAAGCAGGGATACTTGCTCCGTCTGCTCATAATAGACAACCATGGAAGGTTGCAATTTTGGAAACTTCTGAAAAAAATGAAATAGCATATACTTTGGAGGATAAAGCTGGTCTTGATGAGAGTAAAAAGAATACTGCTAGGATAATGAAGGAAGCTCCAATTTTAATTGCAATATACTATGATGATAAGGATGGAAATAGGGATGATGATATGTTATCTCTTGGAGCTTTTATTGAGAATATGCATTTAAAGGCAACAGAATTAGGATATGGCTCTCTTTGGATTGCAAATACAAGTTCTATAAAAGAGGATATAAATTATATAACTTCTGTTGGGTATGAATGTATTTCATGTTTAGCAGTTGGGTATAAGGATCAAAATCCGAAACCAAGACCTAGAAAGACATTAGAGGAAATAATAATATCGTAAAGCATTAATTGCTTTTTTTCTTTGTGTTTTTTTCTAGTAATAGGAAATTATAAACCTTATATTAGCATAAAATTTATTGGTGATGAAAGATGAATTATAAAATAGCAATAGATGCTAGTAAAGGGGGACAAGATGTTGGACAACAAGGTAATGGTATTGTAGAAAAAGATTTTAATCTTCAAGTATCTAATTATTTAAAGGAAAGATTAGATGATTTAAAAATAGAAAATATTGTAACAAGAAATACAGATAGGACAATATCTGATGATGAAAGGGTAAATGTTATAACAAGTGCCTTTGGTAATGATAAGAAGGTAATAGTTGTATCTAATGCTTTAAGTAATGATGGCGAGGGGTTAGAGGTAATATATGCTCTTAGAAATAATGATAAGTTAGCAGGTAAAATAGCAGATGAGGTGACAGAAGCTGGAGGAATAGTAAGTAAGTATTATCAGTTAAGGGATCCAGAAAATACTCAAGATGATTATTATGAGATAATAAAAGATACTCCGAATTATGAAACTATAATAATTTCATATGGAAATCCTAGTAATCAAAAGGATGCAGAAAGATTGAAAAATGATTATCAGGATTATGCTGAGGCGATTCTAAAGGCAATAGCTTCATATATTGGGGTAAAGTATGTGCCTAAAGAGGGAACTAATTATTATGTAGTTAAAAAAGGGGATAGTCTTTGGAAGATTGCAAATGAGTATAATACTACTGTAAATGAATTAAAGGAGCTTAATAATTTAAAGTCTAATATTCTTAATATAGGACAAATTTTAATAATACCAAAGACTAAGGAAACTAAAACTTATGTAGTTAAAAAAGGGGATAGTCTTTGGAAGATTGCAAATGAGTATAATACTACTGTAAATGAGTTAAAGGAACTTAATAATTTGAAATCTAATGTTCTTCAGATAGGACAGGTTTTAGAAATACCAGTTGCTAAAGAGACTATAACATATACGGTTAAGAAAGGAGATAGTCTTTGGAAGATTGCAAATACTTATAAAACAAGTGTTGATGCAATAAAAAAATTAAATAATTTGGGTACTGATCTTCTTCAGATAGGACAGGTTTTGAAGATACCACAAGCTGTTAAACATTAGTTAAAATGATACCGATTTATAATATAGATAACAAACAAAGG
>CAVFIB010000061.1:0-7333 GCA_963622385.1 Bacteroidaceae bacterium
ATAGAGATTTAAATGCTAGTATCAATATAATGAATGAAGGAATAAGTATGTATATCAAAGAACTTAGAGTTAAAAAAAGAACAAACAAATATAAAAGAGTACGGTAGCGACTATCGGAATTTAAGTCTGTGGAGAATATCAAGAATGATATCTATGAAGCAGAAAAAGGGAACCGTGAGGTTCTCAAGGTAGGTTGACTTATCTTTTGTTCTATAAATATAGTTATAAGAACAAGCCCTAATAAGCCTATTCATAATAGCAACACCAAGTCCCTTTTTCTTAACGCCTTCAACTATAACTAAATCATAATTAGTCTTATCAAGTTCTCTTAAAATATGAAATATATTATGTGATACTTCCTCTAAAGAAGACCCCATAGAAATAGCATTTTTAAACTTCTCAAAATTATTTTCCATACAAACAACAAGAATATTATAATCAGACTCAAACTCATGAACCTTAGAAACAAACTTTTCATTATCTTCGGAATATATAAGCAAACACTCAACATTCGGAGCATAATGTTTATATTTCATTCCTAGAGACATAACTTTATCATTAAGTTTAACATCATTAAAAATATTTTTATTATACACAGCATCAAATCCAGCATCAATAAAATCTTCCAAAGAAATCTTACCAGGTCTTAAAATATTAACAACTCCTGAAACTACTCTAACAACAGTAGATTCAATCCCAACTAAAGTACTGCCACCATCAATCACAAAAGAAACATTATCTTTCAAAGAATCATCAATATCAAAAACACATGTCCCAGAAGGCTTACCAGATATATTAGCAGAAGGCGCAGCAACCGGAACTCCAGAAAAATTAATTAAATTTCTAGCAATCTCATTATTAGGCATCCTAACCCCAACAGTAGCAAGACCACCCGATACAGCATCAGGTACTAAATCAGACTTTTCAAGAACAACAGTAAGAGGACCAGGAAAAAAAGTATCAATAAGCCTCCTCTCAGTACTATTAATATTCTTACAAACCATATCAATCATATCAAAATTGCCAACATGCAATATCAAAGGATTATCACTAGCTCTACCTTTTACACGAAAAATATTTTTAACAGCCACCTCATCAAAACCATTAGCACCAATTCCATATACGGTCTCAGTAGGAAAAATAACAAGCTTTCCTTCTCTAATAGCCTTTCCAGCTTTCTTAATCATTTTTAAATCTAAACCATTAATCATAGTACTCATACTTATCACCAACAACATTATAATTAAAAAAACAAAAGATATCAAATAAAAATACAAAAAACTATGATATACTATAATAAATAAAAATATGCTAACTAGAAATAATCAAAAGTAGGGTTGTGTGTATAATGAATAAACAAATAAAAGAAAATATACAAGAAACTTTAGCACTTCAATTAGAAAACTACGTTAAAATTATACTTAAAGAATATGGAGATGTTATCAACATAGAAGATATTATCAGACTAAAACAAATAAAAGATTTTAAAAACGAAATTATAATTTGGAAAACAGGCACCATTTCTTGTTTTGTTTCTAGTCCAGATTACAAAATCAATTTTCCAGAACAAGTATATAACCTATTAAACAAAATAAAAAAAATTCCAGGAAATGGACTACTAAAAAAACATTTACCATATAACAAAGACAACTTAATAATAAATAACAACACATTTGTTACTTACATGAAACATATATTTATAAAAGGTATAGATGCAAAGGAATTTTATGAAGAAAATTTGCTTCATGAAAGTTTACATTTCTGCGGTTCAGGAGGTAGTAGTCCTATACTTGAAGGATTAACAGAACATAGAACAAGGGAGCTTGCTAAAAAACATAATTTAAAAACAACAGGATGTGGATATCCGAAAGAAGTAAAAATAGTTGATGAACTGCAAAATATTTTAGGAGAAAAATTCATGAATCTGTACTTATTTGATACTAATAAAGCTTGGAAATATTTAGAACAAGAACAAGGAACAGAAGCAAAAGAATTCTTTAAAAAAGTTTTACGTTCAATGAATTCTGAGTTCAAACATAAATACTATGATAAAACTCCAAAATTTAATGGACTACTAGCACCATTTAAAAAAACACTAGCATATTCAAAAATAAAATATAATGAAACACATAAATTAATAAAAGAATATAAAGAAAAATTATTAAAACAACAAAAAAAATCAACAACATCAAGCACACTCATATCAAGTAACTCGAAAAAAAACGAAAAAACTATAAACAGCCAAAAAAAGATCTATTATGAAACACCAAACAATTATCAAGAAATCAAAGAATATGACAAAGAACTTTATAAATATGAAGAAGAAACAAATAACATAGGACACAAAAGGCGTTAAAAAACAAATATGAACCTAAAACAAAAAAACTATGATATACTATAATAAACAAACTAAAAGGAGAAAACAATGAAAGAACAAATAAATGAAATAATAGAAAAAAGATTTACCAATATTTCAAAAGTACTAATTCAAGAACAATTAAAAAACTTTTACCAAGCCAAAGAAAACTACGTACCAAAAAACAATAAATATAAAATAGGAGAACAAGTATATCTAAAAAAAGGAACTTTACTGCATGGAACATATCTTAATTATGAAGGATTAAAAGAAATAATAAAAAATGATCTTTTAGCCAGTTATTTTATAGATGGAAGACTATCAAAATATCCCGGTTGTGTAGGAGTATGGAATTTAAAACAAGATTACTATTTAAAAGATTATATAGATTTTTATAGTGGAGGAACAATTAGATACAACAATATGGGAGATACTAAAACAGAAACCCAAGTAATACCCTATAGTAAAATGAAAGATATAATGAAAATAATAACAGAAAAGCATTATCAAAGATGGTACATGGAACAAACAAAAGAAGCAAGATTTATGCCCAGTTTAGTTCAAGATAAAGTTCAAGTAGGAATTATTATAAATGCAGATAACGAATATATTAAAAAACTAAAAGAAAAAGATATATTGAATGAAAAAATGACAGATGAAGAATGCCAAGATTTCGTAGATAAAAATTATTATGAAAATTTTATAGCAAAAAGAAAAAATAAAGATGATTTCTTTACAGATAGAGAAAGTGCAATAATACTAGGAATTCCAAAATGCTTAATCGAAGGGATTCTAGTAGGAAGAATTTACGAAAATGACAAAAAAATATTAGAACAAATAAAAAAATCAATGCCAAATTGCTATATATGCAACTTAGCTGGTAAAGTAATTTATTAATTAAGGAGAGATAACATGAACTATTTAGAAGAAGCAACAAAGGAAGCAAAACAAGGAATGAAAAACGAAGAAGGAGGACCATTTGGAGCAATAATCCTAAAAGATAACAAAATAGTAGGAAGGGGGCACAACAAAGTCCTAAAAGATCACGATCCAACAGCCCACGCTGAAATAAATGCCATAAGAGATGCTTCAAAAAATCTAAAAACACACGACTTAACAGGATGCATCATTTACACAACGAGTGAACCATGTCCAATGTGTTTATCCGCAATAATCTGGTCAAACATCAAAGAAATATACTTTGGAACAGACAGAAAAGAAGTAGCAAGCATTGGTTTTAGAGATGATTTTATCTACGAATATATAAAACATCCAAATAACACACTAAAAGTAATAAAAATAGAAAATGAAGATTGCAAAAACATCCTAAAAGAATACAAAAATACTATATACTAACATATAGTTATTTTTTTAAAACAAAATTAGCACTCATGCTTGACAAGTGCTAAAATATATAATATACTTATCATGAGGGGTGATAATATGTTTAATCAAAATAACGAAGAAGAAAACGTTTTAGAAAAATATGGTAGAAATATCACAAATGACATAAATGCAAGAAAAGTAGATCCCGTAATAGGACGTGATGAAGAAATAAGAAGCATCACTAGAATATTATCAAGAAAAACAAAAAACAATCCCGTCCTAATCGGAGAACCAGGAGTAGGTAAAACCGCAATAGTCGAAGGTCTAGCCCAAAGAATAGTAAAAGGTGATGTCCCAGAAACACTAAAAAACAAAACAATTTGGGAACTTGACATGGCAGCCTTAATAGCAGGAGCCAAATATCGCGGAGAATTCGAAGAAAGACTAAAAAAAGTCCTAGAAAAAATTAAAAAATCCGAAGGAAATATAATAATGTTCATCGACGAAATCCACACAATCGTAGGAACTGGAGCGCAAGAAGGAGCTATGGATACAGGAAATATCCTAAAGCCAATGTTAGCCAGAGGAGAAATTCATGTAATCGGAGCAACTACTCTAAATGAATATAGAAAATACATAGAAAAAGATGGAGCACTAGAAAGAAGATTCCAAAAAATAATCGTAAGTGAACCAACTGTCGAAGACACAATAGCAATTCTAAGAGGACTAAAAGAAAGGTTCGAAATCCATCACGGAGTAACCATTCAAGACAAAGCCTTAGTCTCAGCAAGTACCTTATCAAATAGATACATAACAGATAGATACTTACCAGATAAAGCAATAGATCTAGTAGACGAAGCATGTGCCACAATAAGAGTCCAAATGGATAGTGTCCCAACAAACTTAGACAAACTAACAAGAAAAATAATGAAACTAGAAATAGAAAAAGAAGCAATCAAAAAAGAAAAAGATGAACTATCTAAAAAAAGAAAAGAACAAATAACAAACGAATTAAAAGATCTAAAAGAAGAAGAAAAAATCTTAACAGATAGTTGGAACAAAGAAAAAGAACTAAACAAACAAATAAAAGATAAAAAAGAAGAACTAGACAAAGCAAGATTTAGTCTAGAACAAGCAGAAAATATCTACGATTTAGAAACTGCAGCACGTCTAAGACACGGAACAATCCCAAGACTAGAAAAAGAACTAGAAGAACTGAAAACCAAAAACACAAATAACCTTCTAAGTGATACAGTAACAAGCGATAATATAGCAGACGTAATAAGCAAATGGACCAATATCCCAATCACAAAACTAATGAGTAGTGAAAAAGATAAAATATTGCACCTAGAAAACAACCTAAACAAAAGAGTAAAAGGTCAAAAAGAAGCACTAGAGCTCATAAGTGATGCCATAATAAGATCAAGAAGTGGAATAAAAGATCCAGAAAAACCAATAGGATCATTTATATTTCTAGGACCAACCGGAGTAGGTAAAACCGAAGTAGCAAAAAGTCTAGCATATGAACTGTTTGATGATGAACATCACTTAATAAGAATAGATATGTCTGAATACATGGAAAAATATTCAGTATCAAGACTAATTGGCGCAGCACCAGGATATATAGGATACGAAGAAGGAGGACAACTAACCGAAGCAGTACGTAGGAATCCATATAGTATAGTCCTATTCGATGAAATAGAAAAAGCCCATCCAGACGTATTAAATCTATTACTACAAATCCTAGATGATGGTAGATTAACAGATTCAAATGGTAGAACAGTAGATTTCAAAAACACAATAATCATAATGACCTCAAACGTAGGAAGCGAACACATCCTAGAAGGCCATGACGAAAAAGTACTAGAAGAACTAAACAAATACTTTAAACCAGAATTCATAAACAGAATAGACGAAATAGTAGTATTCAAAAAACTAACAAAAGACGTTCTATACGAAGTATTAGACAAAATAATAAACGAAATAGATCAAAGACTAATAGATCTAAACATAAAAATAAATCTAACCAAAGAAGCAAAAGATTACTTCATAGAAAACGGATACAACGAATACTTCGGAGCAAGACCCCTAAAAAGACTATTAAACAGAAAATTAGAAACAAAACTAGCAAAACTACTAATAGAAAACAAAATAAAACCAAACAAAGACATAACAGTAGATATTCAAAAAGATGAGTTAATCATAAAACAAGATTAACTCTTTTTTACTTGAAAAACACAAAAAAACTGTTATAATATAAAACCACAAAAGGGGGACTAATCATGAAAAACTTAGTAGTATACCAAGAAACATATCAAAGAATCCAAATAAAAGATAGCAAAACATTAATAAAATACTCACCAGTCTCAAAAAAAGGCTGGGATATACTAAAAGCAAAAAATATCAAATTCCTAAACATCCCAACTAAAGTAGAACCACTCTCACAAGAAGAAAAAAGAATCTATAAATACCAACAAACAAAAATAGAATTGCCATACCTAAAAGACTACGAAACCCTAGGACACAGTAAAGAACTAGAAAACCTAACAACTAAAGAGTTACTAATTTTCACAAAAGAACTAACAAAAAGAATAAAACAAATGCATAAACAAAACATTTATCATACAGATATCCATTCAGAAAACATAATGACAAAAAACAAAGACATACAAATAATAGATCTAGATGCAGTCCTAGTCGAAGACTATATATCAAACGAAAACATATACGAAGAAGAAGACATGTCATTTAAAGAAAAACAATTATTCAGTCAAACCGAAGATAAACTAAGCATCATAAGATTACTACTCTACTACCTACAAAAAGGAACATTCAAAGATCAAATGCACGATTACATAGATCTAGATACCCTAAACCTTCCAAAAAACATAAAAAAAGAAATATCAGCACATCAACTATCACAAATCATTCCAAATAAAGACTACTATTACGAAGATATAATAGAAGAATTACTAAAAATAGGATACGAATCACCAAAACTAATCACAAAAAAATGAATAAAACAAAACAAAAAGTTTCACTATACTACTGGAGGAACAATATGAAAAAATTAACCCTATCCCCAAATGATTTAATAAACCTAAAAGAAATATTTAACGAAAATTATCTAATCTTAAAACAAACAAAAGAATATGAAAGAAAAACATATGATCAAGACATAAAAACAATACTAAAACAAATAAGAGACACTCACGAACAAAACTTATTAACAATAATGAAACTACTAGATGATAAAGAAAGGATAATCTAATGAAAGAAAAAGAAAACCTACTAACACTTTATCTTTATGAACAAAACTTGTTAAAAACCCTAACAACAAAACTACTAGAATCATCAAATGAAATAATCCACGACAATATACTAAGTATATTCGACAACATAGATGAATTAAACAGATTATTACACAACTACTTACTAAAACACGAACTAATCAAAAAAGAAAAAGCAACTTCAAAGAAAAAAGAATCACTCTATGAAGAACTAGATACCTTATTATTAAGAATAAATGAATAAATGAATAAATGAATAAAAAACATTTACAAGTAGCAAAAAAGGTAAAAACATAGTATAATTAAATAGGTGACTAACTATTAAAAGTCAATAGTAAATTTAAAATTTTTAGTAGTTTGT
>CAVFIB010000062.1:0-7189 GCA_963622385.1 Bacteroidaceae bacterium
TCTCACCCCCATAGCGGGTGGTTTTATCATGTTCCTATCTCGGAACATAATAAAAACCCCAAAGGGGTTAATTTACAAAATGGTGACCAGTACGGGATTTGAACCCGTGAATGCTGCCGTGAAAGGGCAGTGTGTTCAACCGCTTCACCAACTGGCCATATGGCGCCTCAACTAGGACTCGAACCTAGGACCCCTTGATTAACAGTCAAGTGCTCTAACCAACTGAGCTATTGAGGCATAAATGGTGGGCCTGAATGGACTTGAACCATCGACCTCACGCTTATCAGGCGTGCGCTCTAACCAGCTGAGCTACAAGCCCATTTGCTCTTCAACTAAGCAATATAAATATTACTATATATTTTATGATTTGGCAATAGTTTTTTGAACATTTTATTAATTTTTTTTACTTTTTTTCAAAAATTATATAAATTTTGCTCCAGAATCAGCATTAATTTCTAAACTTGAAACATTTCCGTTTATGAATAAAAAGTATCCTGCAGCTGCCACCATGGTAGCATTATCAGTACAATATTTCATTGAAGGATAAGAAAATGAGAAACCTTTTTCACAGGAAAGTTTATCAAATGCCTCTCTTATTCCTTTATTAGCGGCTACTCCTCCTGCTAATATAAGCTTCTTGACGTTATATTTCTCCATAGCTCGAATGGTTTTATCAGTAAGAGATGCTACTACTACATCTTGAAATGAACAAGCAAGGTTTTCTTTATTAAGTTCTTCACCTTTTTGATCTAAATTATGCACTAAATTGATAACAGCACTTTTAAGCCCACTAAAGCTAAAATTAAAACTATCATCGCAAAGAGGAACGGGAAGCTTATAACTTGGCTTTCCAGCATGAGCAAGTTTATCAATGACGGGACCTCCTGGATAAGGAACATCAATTACTCTACCTACTTTGTCATAACACTCTCCTACGGCATCGTCAAGTGTTCTGCCAACAACTTCATAATCAAAATGGTCTCTCATATAAAGAAGTTCAGTATGTCCTCCACTGATGACAAGTGCCATTAAAGGAAAAGTCATTTTGTTTTCAATATTATTCGCGTAAATATGACTTCTAATATGATGAACAGGAACAAGTGGTTTGTTATATATATAAGATAGTGTCTTAGCAGCTTCAATTCCAACAAGCAAAGAGCCAACAAGACCAGGTCCACTAGTAACTGCAATAGCACTAATATCATCCATCGAAAGGCCTGAATCTTTAAGACACTTATCAATAACGAAAACAATGTCCTTTACGTGATTACGACTTGCTATTTCAGGAACTACCCCTCCATATAAGGTATGAATATCAATTTGACTAAGTACAACAGTACTAATCTCACAAGAACCATTTTTAACAATAGAACAAGAAGTTTCATCACAACTAGTTTCTATTCCAAGTATATAAACATCCTTCATATTATTTCCTTCTTTCCATAAGTATCCCATCTTTATCACCATAATACCCCTTTCTGGTAGCAACTTTGTAAAAACTAAACTTCTTATAAAGACTAATAGCAGGTAAATTATCTTCTCTTACTTCTAAGGTAATGTCTTTATCTAGGGAAACTAGTTTTTTCATAAGATGAGTCCCTACTCCTTTATTTCTATATAAAGAAATAACTTCAATATTATTTATTTCAATTCTATCATAAATATCACTATAATATAGATATCCTAGAACATGATCGTCTAAAATATATACAAACATTTTAGCAAATGGATTATTCTTAAATTCATTAGAAATATAATCATAATTAATGAAACTATTTTCTATAACAAATAAGTTAAGGGGGCTAACACTTATTATCACAAAGCTTCTCCTCTGCTTCTGGTCTTTTTAAGTAATTTGGAACAAATAACATAGGATCTTCTAGGATTTTCTTACCATGTTTATAAAAGTTTTCTAAGGAAGGCTTAAATAAGGTGCAATCAAAAGAAAAACTATCGTTAGAGACATAAACATAATTTAATGAATAAGAATCTACTTTTTTGATTAGATCATCAAGTTTAATATAACATTCGTCCATTAAAACATTGTAATTTTTATCATATATACCAGCATATACATATCCTCTTCTAGCATCAATTAAGGGAACAATTATCCTAGAATTGCAAGATGTTGCCATAACGTCTAAACTAGAAGTACTGTAAAGTTTAATGCCTAGAAAGTAAGACATGGTTTTAGCAATAGTTACTCCAACACGAAGTCCTGTAAAGGAGCCTGGTCCTTTAACACAAATAATTTCATCTAAATCATGTACTGAAACACTTGAGGAATCTAATAAATTTTTAATTTCAAAAAGTGCTTCTTTTGATAAGTCTCTATCAAATTTTTTGTATAAACTAGATAATAGAGTGCCATTTTTAAAAATACCGATATTAAGATAACTTGAAGAGGTATCCAAAAAAAGGCTTATCATAACACAGCCTCACATAAGTCTTCATATATTTTTCCAAATGGTTTTATAATCAAAAGTCTTTTGTTTTCACCAAGTATTTTAAAGGATATTTCAAGTCTTTCACTTGGAAGTTCATCTTTAATAAGATCTGACCATTCGATAATGGAAACTCCTTTTTTGACAAAGTACTCAGGAAAATCTATTTGAACATTTGCCTCATCAATACGATAGACATCCATATGGAAAAGAGGCATTTCTCCTCCGTAGTATTCTTTTACAATATTAAAAGTTGGAGAAGTTATAGTATCAGTAATTCCTAAGGCATTTGCAAAACCTTTAGTAAAAACAGTTTTACCGCTTCCAAGGTCTCCTTTTAGACAGATAACCATATTAGGAAACTTTTCACTTTCTAGGTTTTCTGCAAATTCAATAGTTTCACGCTCATCAAGCGATGTTAATTTGTATTCCACTTATATCACCAAAAACATTTTATCATAAAAAAAAGATGTTATACAACACCTTTTTCTATTTTTTAACTTTTACTTTATAAATAACTTCGTCATTTTTTTCGTTAGTGATAGTAGATATTCCTGAAAGAATAAGAACTATTCCGATAAATACTCCTGTTGCAACTACTGGTATGATAGGAAGAACAAAAGCTATAACACCTAAAACTATTCTAGTGATAGGACCAATAAGTGCTTTGGTATCATGACTAACTTTAGTAGTAAAGATTAAACTAGTAAGTCCAGAAATGAATAGCCATATACCAAGAATAACTGGTACAACCTTAATAGCGCCATCAGTATTATTAACTAGAATGATACCAAAAAGAAGGGCTAAAACGCTACTGCCAATAGTCATTGAGGCATAGGGATTCTTACTTGCAATAGCACTTATTATACCAATAATAGCATATACAATTAGGATAATACCTCCGGCAAGAACAATACTTGAAAATGCTCCTTTTGGACTTATTATAAAAACTGCACCAAATAATATAAGTAAAATACCAAAAATATAAGTCCAAACCTTTTTACTCATAATTTACCTCCTTTAATATTTTAGGTATTCATCTTCTTTAAAAACTGCATTCTTATAAGAAGAGTTATACACTTTGTAATCATATGAGTTTCCGTCTTCTTTAATAAAAACTGCATAAACTTTGATGGAACTGTTTTTAGAAAGAGGAATAACTGTTTCGCCTTTTTCTTTGTAGATAATATCACAAAGGAAGACATATTTATTACCACTGTTTTCTATAAAATTGCAATCTGTTGAAACAATTTTGTCTATGCGTTCTGCACTTTTTCTAACTGATCCAAGGGTTTTTGAGGAAAACCAAGCATTTACTGCAAGTTCTCCATATTTTGATGATTTGTATGGATCAAAAAAGCATCCTGTTATGAAAAATAATGTAATAATAAATAATACAATAAGCTTTTTCTTCATATGATTACCTCATAATAATCATAACATAATAAAAAATAATTTACAATAACTACTCTAGTATATCTGTTGCTTTATGATCTGTTCTATCGTAAAGTTTTAGCCTTCCTTTTTTATCCATGGTTGCTAGAAATATATCAGAAGCAGATTTGTTTTTCTTTTCAAGTTCTTTTAAAAGCCAAGTTCTATCTTTTCCATATTTTTCTAGGTTATTGTCCATTATGTTTCCGTCTATGATGACGTTTGAAAGTAGACAGGCTTTATCTTTTTTGATCTTCATATCTGAACATACAACTGGGGCACTTGAACTTTTAGGCATAATACTAATTTTACCGCTTGATTCCATGATGGCATAGGCAATATCTCCGATATCAAAGTAACCTTGTTCTCTTGCTTGTTCTAGAAAGTCATTAATGTCAAATTTAACTCTTTTTAAGCCATCTTTTAGGAATTTTCCATCTTCAATAATTATAGTAGGAATTCCTGAGAAAAATCTTCTTAAAACAATGCTTTTCATGGTAACAATGGAAATTGTATATGCGATGAAACCAAAGACAACGACTGCGACTGTTCCATGAAGGATATTAGAATCTAGATTGGTGGTCATTTCTGCGGCAAAGTTTCCGATAGAGATACCAATAACATAGTCGAATAAACTAAGCTGAGAGACTTGTTTTTTGCCGAGCATTTTTGTTACTAAGAATAAAGTAATTAAGGATAAAACTCCTCTAAAACAGACATTTAATAAATCATTAAGCATAAATAATCACCATAATTAGTATAAGTTGAAAATGTGGGAATAATACATAAAGATATGGGATTTTGTTATTTGCTTTATGTTTATAAAGGATAAAACGTTAGAAAAAAGAAGGAGTTTAATATAAAGTAAAGAAGGAAAGCACTCCCAAAATGGATTGTCCTTATTGTGGTGGTACTATGTTACCTCTTGATTTAAAAAATTGAAGTTTCTGCTTTAATCTTTTTCGTGTGGGCTTAATTTTATTAGATCCATTTTTTATTCAATAACAATCCAAACGCACTTTCCTTATATATAAAAAGGCTCCATTTGGTTATAGAAGCCTTCTTATTTTTGGGTTATTCATGTTTTTAACTTAATTATTATTCTATATTAGTAACTTCAAAAGAATAACTGTTACTTATATTACCTGCTGTATCTTCTGCAAAGACGTAATAAGCTGAATTATATGTTGCAACGTATGTGACTACAGGATTAGAGCTTGTTTTTATACTTTTCCATTTACAAGTGTTGTAACTGTCAACGGGAGTTACACACCATCTTTTTACTAAGCTTGTATTATCTCTCATTGCTATTTGAACTGAAGTTGAACGTGCAATACTAGAACTACTGGTTGCAGTAAGTACTACAGGTTTTGTAATGTCAATCTTTGATATATAAGAAGAAGTGCCACTACAGACGTTGTTACGACATGCTTTTACATAATATGTAGCAGATTCGTCTTTAGAAATTGTAACTTTTGAACCTTTATTATTCATGTTTTTATCGGAAGTTCCATAGTAATATATGACACCACTTTCTGAACCACTAAAAGATAAGGAATATGGTTTGTTATGCCACTGATTAGTTGCAATACCATCACTTGATGTGATAACTGGAACTTTCATAGCACTAACATTAACTTTAACACTACGAGATATGTTGTTGCTTGATGATGCTGTTATATAGGCGGATCCTGGTTTTTTTCCTAGAACTACTCCGGATGATGTGACACTTGCAATACTATCATCTGAACTACTCCAAGTAATTTTTTTATCTCTAGCATTATCTGGCGTTAAAATGGCAAGTATTTTTTCACTTTCTCCTTGCACTAAGCTAAACTCACTTTTGCTAAGGCTTATTTCTGTTACAACGGCATCTGTTGATGAAACTTCTTTTGATACTATGACGGATATCTTTTGGGCAAGACTACTCATAACAGGTCTTACGGTAATTGATGTTTCTCCGGCATCTACTGCGGTAATAAGTCCACCATCTGATACTTTAGCAACTAAGTTACTAGCACTATCAAAGTAGATCTTAGAGGTTGTTGCATTAGCAGGACTATATTTAACTTTGGCACGTATGTTTTGTTTTGGTCTTAGTTGAACTTTAGTTGGAACAACTTCGAAGGATTTCATAGGAATACTTTGTTTTGTTATATCAACATTAACGGAAATGAATCTTGCTCCTTTTCTAATGGTTAAAATGGCACGACCGGTATTAACTCCAGTAATTTTACCGGTTTTATCTACAGTCATTATATTTTCGTTACTAGATTCATAAGTTATTCCTTTAGAGCATTCTTCTTCTCCGTAGTCAACTGATAGGTCGTAGAAAGAGCCTTTAACAATAGAAATGTTTTCTATATATAATAAATCACTATTAAAAGCGGGACATACGACGATTTCTTTTTTCATATTGGCCATAGATTTTTTGCCTAGTTTACTATTAATAGATATAGTAACTCTTCCCTCTTGTGCTGGAATGATGGTGTTTACGACGTCTTTTCCTGTTAGTTCATCGTTTAAAAACGTAACAGCATCTTTATTTGAGGTAGTGAATACAGTTTTAGTTTCATCAAGATTTTTCTTACCATTTGCGACTACAGATATAGAACCTGTTTCTCCCATATAAACAACATCTGGGACAATAATTGTTGAAAAATAAGAGGCTCTATCTTTAGCAATGTAGGCGTATATAACAATGATAATAACTAGAATAAGAAACAAAATTCCACATATAACAAAAACAACTCTCTTGTTGATGTTACCAAGAAAATCTTTTACTTTTTCCTCAGGGGTCATATGTTCGTTTTCTTCAAATACAACACTAGAATTATCGATGTAATTGACATCTCTAGAGGTACCAATGCTACTTATATCAGAATTATCTCCGTAATCTTGATGATAAATATCTGATGGTTTATCTAATGGAACATTTTCACTTTTATTTTCATTTTCTTTATTTTTGTTTTCATCCAAAGAATCCCCACTAACGTAATAATCAGGCTCTTCAACATTAAAATCTTTTCTAGCCATGACATCACCCCTATTCTATATAAATGATATAATAAAAAGAGAAAAAAAGCAATAAATTTTGAGTACTATTTTTGCTTATATCATCTTTATTTTAAATTTTTTATTTCTTCTTTTGTTAAGCCTGTGCATTCTGCTATTAGGTTGATATCTAATTTTTTCTTTAACATTTTCTTTGCAGTTTCAAGTGTGTTTTCTCTTTTCCCTTCTTTTATCCCTTCTATTTTTCCTTCTTTTATTCCTTCTTTTATTCCTTCTAGTCTTCCTTCTTTTATAGC
>CAVFIB010000063.1:0-7078 GCA_963622385.1 Bacteroidaceae bacterium
ATACAAAAAGCATAAGAGTTTCACTATTCCCTTATACCAATTTTTATATTTTATAGACTATACTTATCTCAAACATTACAAAATATATAAATTTATTTTTTTGCTTATTACTTTCCTAATCAATAAGTTTAACACTAACAAGTTTAGAAACTCCAGACTCTTGCATAGTAATACCATATAAAGTATTAGCATATTCCATTGTTTTCTTCTTATGAGTAATTATAATTAACTGAGTCTTACCATTATAGTTTTTAAGATAATTACCAAATCTATCAACATTTGCCTCATCTAAAGCCGCTTCCACTTCATCAAATAAACAAAATGGTATATCTTTTATATTAAGTATAGCAAAAAGCAAACTAATCGCAGTAAGAGTTTTTTCCCCACCAGATAAAAGATTAATACTAGACAATTTCTTCCCCGGAGGAGTAACATTAATTAAAATCCCTGTTCCTAAAATATCCTTACTATCAGTAAGACTAAGTTTAGCCTCTCCCCCTCCAAATAAAGACTTAAATACTTTATCAAATTCAACCTGAACTTGTTTAAAAGAATTTAAAAAATCCTCCTTCATAACCTCATCAAGTTCCCTAATAATCTCCATCAAACTATTAGAAGCCTCTTCAAGATCATTACTTTGTTTCTTTAAAAACTCATATCTAGTACTCACCTTTTCATATTCTTCAATTGCACCAACATTAACAGGGCCTATATCTTTAAGTATCCTTTTATACTCATTAACATTTTTCCTTGCTAAATCCTCATCAATCTCTAATATATATTTTTCCTTTGCTTTTTCAAAAGTCATTTGATAAGTTTCACTAAGAATATTAAGCAAGCTATCCATTTTAACACTAGACTTAGTATTAACAAGTTCATACTCTTTAAGCTTTGATTCAAGACCTCTAAGAGACGAATTATTAATCCTAAAAGACGCTTCTACCTCATCAATCTTAGCCTCCAGTTTTTCCTTTTCAGAAAGCTGAACCTTCGACTTCTTAAGAGTTTCCTCCTTTAAAGCCATTACCTTATAATACTCCTCAATTACCTCTTCCTCCTGATTACTAAGAGTATTATTAATAACCCCTTCTAAACCATTTAAATCATTATTAATTTTTTCTAACTGAGAAACAACTCTTTCAAGTTGATCTTTTTTAGAATTAATCTTCTCATCAATAACTACAACACTCTTAGAAATATTAAAGATCTTATCTTGCAAGTTTTTATAAGACTTATCAACCTCATCATACTTAATCCTAACGCTTTCAAGTTCCTTTTCCATAACAACTTTTTCCCTTGAAAGATGTTCAAGCTCATACTTATCCTTAATAATAGAACTAGTCTTTACCTTACCTCCAGTAATAGAACCTCCAACATTAATAACCTCTCCTGTTAAAGTAACAACCTTATATCTATTATTAATAATCTTACTTATATGATTAGCACTATCTATATTACTTGTAAGAACAACATTTCCAAGCAAATTCCTAACTATATAATTATAACTTTCATCGCACGATACAACATTTGCCAGTATATCAATAAAACCATTTTCTCTTCTTAAAACAGAAAGAACCTCATCATCTATAAATCTCGGTTTAATAACACTAAGAGGATAAAAAGTTACCCTTCCTAAATTATTCTCTTTTAAAAAGTTAATAGCACTCTTTGCATTTTCAGGTTTATCAACCACAACATAATCACTAGCACCCCCAAGAGAAACCTGAACTGCAAGCATATATTCATCACTAACCTCAATTAAATTAGAAACAGTATTATGAATACCAGAAAGTTTCGGATTAGATAAAACTCTCTTAACATTTAAAGAAGCAGACCCACCTTGCTCTATATAATCAGTAAGATATTTTATCTTATAACTAATATCAGTTATTTTCTTATTATAAGAAGATATTTCATCTTCAAGTTTTTTCCTTAAAGAAAGCTTTTCATCAAGTTCCCTTTGAACAATAGAAAGCTCCCCATTAACAGAATCCTTCTCATTATTATATATTTCTATATCACTAGAAATAAACTTCTCCTCATTAGAAAGCGATAAACTCTTTTCCTTTAAACTAGTAATACTCTCATGAACCTTAAGATCATCACTATCATACTTACTTCTTTCATTCAAAATATTCTTTTTCCCATTAAGCATCTCAAGTTCTTTAGTATATTCAATATAACTCTTATTAAGACTAGCAATCTCTTCATTTATTCTATATAAATCCTTTTTATATCTTTCCAAATCAATATCATATGATGAAGAACTTCCCATAAGCTTAGCTATTTCAAGCTCAGTACTTTCAATTAATCTTTCATTTTCATGAAATGTATTATTTAACTTATCTAAATCATGTGCAATTAAAGCAATTTCAAGCTTACTTAATTTCTCATTATATTCTAAATACTTAAGAGCATCTTCTCTTTGAACCCTAAGAGGCTCAACCTGAGTATCAAGTTCCATTATAATATCTCTTACCCTAGTCATATTCTCATTAGTCTTATCAAGTTTACGAAGTGCTTCCTCTTTCCTTTTTTTATACTTTAAAACTCCTGCAGCCTCCTCAAATATAGCACGTCTATCATAAGGAGAACTATTAATAATATTAGCAACCTCTCCTTGAGATATAATATTAAAAGCATATTTACCAATACCACTATCCAAAAACAAATCCAAAGTATCCTTTAAACGACACTTAGTATTATTAATAAAATACTCATTTTCACCACTTCTATATACCTTACGTGTTATAGATATCTCAGTATATGGAACTTTTAAATAAGAATCACTATTATCAAACACAAGAGTAACAGAAGCAAGATTAAGAGGTTTTCTACTCTTAGAACCAGAAAAAATAACATCAGCCATATTACTAGAACCACGCAAAGTTTTAACAGACTGTTCCCCCATAACCCATTTAACAGCATCAACAATATTACTCTTACCACTTCCATTCGGACCAACAATACACGTAATATTATCATCTAAATTTAAATTAATCTGATCTGCAAAAGACTTAAAGCCACTAGCCTTTATCTCTTTTAAATACATACTATCCACATCCTATATGTCATAAATAAATTATATCAAAAAAAAAGACAAAGAAAAAGAATTAATCAAAAAAATTAACTCCCATCATCTACAAACATCCTTATCATACAAATCAGAAACATCTTCTAAAGTATTAAAATAAGCAGAAGATTTATCAAAAGATCTTTTTCTATCATTAATATTTATAATCTCTTTTACTATTTTTTTGTTACTCGAATAACACAAAGGATTAACATTTTCAAAATTTTTACTATTCTTAACACTCTCTACCTGAGATATCAAATAAAGAATCTCATCATGATTATACCTATCTACCCCTAAAGAAAGAATATCCTTTATCATAGATATAGCATACCTCTCATTTTTATAAATTCCATCCACAACCAAATCATCAATTATATCAGAAAACTCATCAACTATTTCCTCATCAGAAAAACTAATCTTCATTTACTAATCACCCTATCTAAATACCTAATCTCATTTCTTAAACACATTTTTTTATAAAAATACCTAATTCCAAGAGAAGAATAAATCTTAAAAAGCTTTTCTCTATTCCAAATTAAATATTCTCTATAAACAGAATCATTCATATACTTACCATACTTAAACTCATACTTAATATATTTAGAGTTACCTTTCTCAAAAACAATTATAGGATAAAACTTATTCTTATCTTTTATAACTCTCTCAAAAGTAGAAACATATCCAAACTTAAACATACTCTTCCTAAGATAATAATAATCATTATTCGAAGACACTATTACTTTACAAAAACCAATCTTATCAAGACCATTTTCTATAATCGAAATAATAGTATTACTACCAAGTCCCGATAAAATAACAGTATCAACTCCATCCTCAAAAGAATCAAGTCCATTTGCCTTTTTTAAAGAAATCCTATCTAAAAGATTATATTTCTCTACATTATATCTAGCTCCCTTAAGAGGTCCATCATTTATATCACTTGCTATTGCTTTAACATTTTCCTTAGTCTTAACAACATATATATCTAATAAAGCATGATCACATCCAACATCTAAAATAAAAGAGTTATTAGAAACTAGGTCCCCAATAGCTCTAAGTCTTTTTGATATATTCATCAGTCAGTTAAAAAATCCTTTAACTTCTTACTTCTAGATGGATGTCTCATCTTTCTAAGTGCCTTAGCTTCAATTTGTCTTATTCTTTCACGAGTAACTCCAAAAATTTGTCCTACTTCTTCAAGAGTCCTACATTGACCATCATCAAGACCAAATCTCAATTTAAGCACTTTCTCTTCTCTTTCAGTAAGAGTATCAAGAACACTACCAAGTTCTTCCTTTAAAAGCTCTGCAGTTGCATATTCTTCTGGAGACATCATTCTTTCATCTGGAACAAAATCCCCAAGATGCGAATCATCCTCTTCTCCAATTGGTGTCTCAAGAGAAACGGGTTCCTGACTTATTTTCATTACTTCCCTAACTTTCTCCTCAGTTATACCAAGTTTTTCCGCTAATTCCTTATCACTAGGTTCCCTATTCAATTCTTGAGTTAATTGTCTTTGTACCCTAGCTAATTTATTAATAGTTTCAACCATATGAACAGGAACCCTTATAGTCCTAGCTTGATCCGCAATAGCACGAGTAATAGCTTGTCTAATCCACCAAGTAGCATACGTAGAAAACTTATACCCCTTACTAGGATTAAACTTCTCAACAGCCTTCATAAGACCAATATTACCCTCCTGAATTAAATCAAGAAACGCCATACCACGTCCAACATAACGTTTAGCAATAGATACTACCAAACGAAGATTAGACTCAGCAAGAATTTTCTTAGCATCCTCATTACCTTCTTCAACTTGAAGAGCATACTCATATTCTTCCTCACTAGTAAGCAAATTAATTCTACCAATTTCCTTAAGATACATCCTAACAGGATCATTAATCTTTATATCCTTATTTGAAGAATCATTAATAATAATTTCTCCACCATCAGTATCATCATCTTCTTCATCATTGCTTGCATCACTAGATATTATTTCAATACCATTTTGTACAAACATATTATAAAGTTCATCAAGAGAATCACTATCAGGTTCAAGACCCTTCAAATGTTCAGCAAGCTCTTCAAAAGTTACCTTATTACCATTCTTCTTACCAAGTTTCAGTAACTCCTTCTTTCTCTCTTCAAAAGACTTAATTTCATTAATCATCAAAACTCACTCCCTATTTTAACAAGCCTAATCTTCTCCAAATACTCTGCTTTTTTAACAGGATCAACCTCATCTTTAATTAATTCCTTTAACCTTTTTATCTCTTGGTTCTTACTATAATCCCTAATCACTGTTATATAATCATCAAACGCCTCAAAATTAGCCTCTTCATCTCCTGCATATTTAAGTACTTTCCTTACTTCATCCAAAAGACTCTCCTTATCATTTAAACTAGTAATAAAATCCGCCAAAACAAGAGAACCATTTAACTTATAAGCATAAATAATCTCATTAGCTAAATACCTAGCCTCCCTATAAGGTAAATAATTAAGTTTTTTCTGATAAACCTTAGTCTTCTCATAACTATTAAGCATAATATAAAGAATATCATAAGTAGCCTTTTCATACCTATTAAGCTTCTTCTTAACCACAGGATTTGTTTTTAACGTTTCAATTTTACTACATTTTTCTATTTTTTTCAAGCTATTTTTTAAAATATTTATATCAATATCAAACTCAAGAGATATCTTCTTAAGCAAAAACTCCTGCTTAACAAGATCCTCCTCCTGTTTCACTTCCTTAAGAACACTATTAATATAACTAGTCTTCTCATCAAGATTAGAAAGATTAAGACCATCCCTCATATGATACAACTTATATTCATTAAAACTAATAGCACTCTCATAAAGTCCAAGAAAACTATCCCTTCCATACTTTAAAACATACTCATCAGGATCATACCCATCACTTAACGAAATAACCCTAACACCAAGACCACTAAAAGTAAGAGCCTCTCCAACAGACAAAGTAGCATGCCTACCAGCAGAATCACCATCTAAACAAATATAAATATCATTAGAAAGCCTCTTCAAAAGATGAATCTGTTGCTTAGTAAGAGCAGTCCCCATAAGAGCAACAACATTCTTAACCCCAACAGAAAAAAGCCTAATAACATCCATAAAACCCTCTACTAAAATTACACTCTTCTCCTCACGAACAAAATCCTTACACTTATAATAATTATACAAAACCTCACCCTTCTTAAATATAGGAGTCTCCTTAGTATTTATATACTTACTAGAATCACTAATATTATAAATACGCCCAGAAAATCCAACAGGTCTATTATTAGTATCAAAAAGAGGAAACATTATCCTATTAGTATATAAATCATTATAACCATTACCAAGTCCATATTCCTCCATATCAAAAGTACTATACCCCTTCTTAGTTAAAACATTAGTAAGAGCACTCTTATCAAGAGAAAGACCAATCTTAAACTCAGAAATAAGTTCCTTAGATATACCCCTAGAAGAAAGATAAGAAATAGCACCCTTACCAAAAGAGCTGTTAATATTGTTCTGATATAGTTTTAACGCAAGATCATACATCTTATAATACTTATCATACTTAGAACTACTCTTAACAGAAGTACCATTAAAACTAATACCACAACGCCTAGCAAGAATAGATAAAGCCTCTCTAAAATCAACATGCTCATAATCCATAACAAAAGATATAACATTACCACTAGCACCACAAGAAAAACACTTATATATCTGCTTATCACTAGACACACTCATACTAGGATTAGTATCATCATGAAAAGGACAAACCCCAAAATAATTCTTTCCCTTCTTAGAAAGAGGTATATAACTAGAGATAACATCAACTATATCATTAGCTTTTCTTATTTCATTTATAGTATTATCCATAGACACCTCCAAAAACAATATATATTATACAACAAAACTAAAAATTAAAAAAGGAAATAATCAAAAATGTTAATCCTTTTTTAAAATGTCACCTATAAATTTTTTTAAAATGTCACT
>CAVFIB010000064.1:0-6723 GCA_963622385.1 Bacteroidaceae bacterium
TTTAAAGAATTAAATTATGTTAAATAGTTGTCTACTTTTACTTGACTAATGCATAAAGTGCGGTGATAAACTTTATATTTACTTTACACTTTATCTTTTTCTTTCTTTTACTATATATTCTTTTTTAAATTCTTCTAGTGGTTTATTGTCTCCGATATGGAAATCTATTGAAACTATTCTACTGCATTTTTCGCATATGAATAGCTTAAACATTTCTCCTTGTTTTTCGTCTTTTCTTTCTTTGTAAAAACCTCCGAATGTTTTCTTTTCTGTGATTCCTAGTGGTACGAACTCATGTATGCAATTATCTTGTTCGGCAATGCCTACTTTTCTTATTTTCATAAGCTCTCCTTAATTAAAAAAGAACTCTTGAAGAGCTCTTAGATTTTATAAATGGTCGGGAAGACAGGATTTGAACCTGCAACCCCTTGGTCCCAAACCAAGTGCTCTACCAAGTTGAGCCACTTCCCGGTTATGGCGTCCTGGAAGGGATTCGAACCCCTGACCGATGGCTTAGAAGGCCATTGCTCTATCCTGCTGAGCTACCAGGACGCTTATGCACTAATCAACTAATGCTCTTTGATTATACAATAAATATATTTATATTTCAAGTATTTTTTGTAAACTTTTTTTCTCCATTTACTAAAAGTTCTATTTTTTTGATGTTATAATTAGCAAAAATACTTTCAAAAATAAGATTTTTTTCATCTTCTGTTATTTCTTTGTTGATATTAATAACTATTTTATCACTTTCTATTTTATAGTTAATTAACTTAACATTTTCTAGTAAACTTATTAGATTAACTCCACAAAAATCTTCATTTAACTTGTCAAATATTATTTCTAGTTTTTCTCTATTATCATTAACATATTTTGTGACTGGTACTTCGTAATATGAATTATCATTATTTGTATAATAAGTCATAAAAACTTTTTTTATATCGCTGTTTCTATCTATTTCATAACTTTTATTAATACCAATATCTTTAGTTAAGATAGTAGGAAGTTCTTTCGTAGTATTTGGTACATATTTAAGCATATTTCCTCCGGCATAGATTTCTATTCCTAGGATACTATCATCTGTAATTGTATAAACAATGGACTCTATCATTTTTTCTGATTGTTCTTTGTTAATATTTAAAAGTTCTTTTGAGAAGTATACTTTGACTAAAGAGTCTTCTTTTTTTACTTCTAATACTTTTGTATTTGCTGGTAAGATTGGTTTAAAGTAACTAGGAAGTAATGAGTTTTTATTATTGTCTTTTGTCATTGTTTCTAGTTTTGATTTTATTTTATCCTCTAGGGATAACATTTTACTAACGTAGATACTTGTTTTTGATATATAGTTATCTTTATTTAATGTATAGATTGTTTCTTCTTTTGTACTTGATTCTTGTTTATAGTTTTTATCGTTGTTATTTATTTCTTTTAGACTATAGATAGAAAAGACGATAAAAAAGATAATAGTGGTAAAAAATATTCTATTAAAAGCTTTTTTCTTTAACATATAACCCCTCTTAAAATATAATATGAAAAGACATGTTTTTTTATAACATGTCTATAACTTTATTTCATTTAATTTTAAAAGTTCTACTACTGCGGAAGCCCTTCCTTTAACACCAAGTTTTTGCATTACATTGGAAATATGGTTTCTGACAGTTTTTTCACTTATACCAAGATCTGAGGCGATATCCTTTGTTGTTTTGTTTTGAACAAGTAACAAGAATACTTCTCTTTCTCTCTTAGTAAGTATTGATTTTTCTCTCATTTTTCCCTCACTTTACTTTCTTTTGGAGTGGTTTTATATTTCATATTATTTTATGAGCTATATAACTATAGTGTGAGGGAACTAGCCTATTTTAGGAAAATTTAACGGATATACTCATTGGATCAGAGAATTCATTTTGAATGGTTCTCATTATTTTATTGGCAAGTTTTACGTCGTGTTTTTTACTATCTATGACTACTTCGATTGTGTTATCTTCTTGTTTTATATAAGAGCTTAGTTTGTACTGGTTACTTATTTTTTTTGAAAGCATGTCTTCACTTGCTTTTAGGTTATTTATTTCTTTCATTTGTTCATAAGCTTTGTTCTTCTCAGAAGAATTCTTGCTTTTATCGTTTAGTATGTCTTCTAGGGTGTTTAGTATTTCTGCCCTTTCGGTATCTAGTTCTATTTTTAGTGTTTCTATATAACTTGTATTATCACTACTTACGCTTGATGTTTTCTTTTCTTTATTGGTATCACTACTTTTACTAGTGTTATCAGTATTATCGTTATTATTATCTTTTATTGATGATGCGTCAAAGCTTTTAAACATTTCGTTAGGCATGGTAACGTAATAGACTCCTAGTACTAATATTAAGGTAAATAAAGTTAAAAACCATAATCCTTGTTTATTTATCATATGAATTCCTCCCAGTAAACTATATGATAAAATTGTGATTATATGAAAAAAAGAGCTTATGCTCTTGATACGTATTTACCATCTTTAGTAGAAACTATAACAGATTCACCTTCGTTAATAAATAATGGTACTTTGATTTGATAACCTGTTTCAAGTGTTGCGTCTTTTTGAGCACTTGAAGTGGTATTTCCTTTTACACCAGGTTCTGTTTGGATAACTTTAAGTTCTATTTTATCTGGAAGAGAAAGTCCTAGAACTTCTCCTTCGTAGAAGGTAATATCTAAATCTTGGTTTTCTTTTAGGTATTTAACGTCATCACCGATAACGTCTTTAGAAAGTTCAACTTGAGAATAGTCTTGCATATTCATAAAGGTATAAAGATCTCCACTTTCATAAAGAAATTGCATTGGTTTTCTTTCTATTCTAGCTGTTTCGCATTTTACTCCTGAATTGAAAGTGTATTCTATTGTAGAACCTGTTCTTAGATTTTTAAGTTTAGTTCTTACGAATGCTGCGCCTTTACCTGGTTTTACGTGTTGAAATTCTATAATAGTATAAATATTCCCTTCGACTTTAATAGTCATTCCATTTTTAAAATCATTAACATTTATCATAAATTCACCTGCTTACTATTTTTCTTCTTTAAAACTTGTATGTTTTTTACATTTAGGACAGTATTTACTTAGTTCTAAACGTTCTGGAGTATTTTTTACATTTTTATCAGTACGGTAACTGTAAGCTTTACAAACTGTACAAGTTAAAGTTTTATATTGTCTATTTCCTACTTTTGCCACTTTAATCCCTCCTCATTTCCATAAGTATTATACCAAACTTTTTGGAAAAAGCAAAAGTTTTTTTAATATTTCTTTATCTTTTGTTATTTTTTTTATATAAATCGAAGAAAATCTTAGTGGATTTGGATACTACTCTTTGATTAACATCACTTTTATAATTGGTTTTTGGGTTTTGGATATCTGGGAATGAGGCTGCTATGGACATGACTGGTTTTTTTGATGGGGCGTATCCTACGAAGTTATTTGAGATACTTGGGGCGTCAATAGTGCCATCTCCGTCTAAGTCGATAAATGATTCACTTGTACCTGTTTTTCCTGATGGATTGGGAGCACTTGTCATATAAGAGGCTCCAGTTCCGTAAGTTGTTACTGCATGAAATCCTTTTCTTACTCTGTTTATATATGCTTTTTTTACGTCTAATGTGTTTAAAACTGTTGGTTTTATTTCGTATAGGGTTTTTCCATTATCATCTAGTACTGCTTTTAGGAATCTTGTTTTATATCTTGTTCCTCCGTTTGCAAGAGTGGATATATACTGGGATAATTGTAATGTTGTATAGGTGTCATATTGTCCTATTGCGAAGTTAATTAGGAGATCTCCTGCACGATTGTTACTTTTGTAACCGTCTTCTTCTATGGGATAATCGAGTCCTGTTTTTACACCTAGTCCAAATCTATAGAACATGTTTCGATAGATGTCAAATGCTTTAGGATCTATTTTTAGACGTTTTCCATAGGCATAATTAAAGCCTCCTACTCTCATGGCAATTTTATATTGATAAACATTTGATGATAGAGCTAGGGCATCTATATCGTTGATATAACCAAGGGTTCTCCAGGAACATTTTTCTGGTAGGTTGTAAAGTCCTATGCAGGAATCAGTCATGTATTCTCCTATTTTTAGGACGCCTGTGTTATATCCTACCATTATACTTGCTCCTTTTACAACGGATCCTGGTGTTACAGTTGAGAGGAATGCTCCTTCGCTGTTATCATATACTTTATAGGAACCGTTTTTTAAAGTGATTTTCTTTCCTGATATGGATAGGATTTCTCCAGTATTAGGATCGCTTATAACGACATAGCTTCTGTTAAAATATTCAGTATTAGCCTCTCTTTTTGTTTTGATCATTTCGTATTTTAACATGTTGTCAATTTTTTGTTGGAGGTTTATGTCTATAGATAGTTTTATATCTGTTCCTTTATGGCCTTTTTTTACTAGTATTCTTTCGTTATTGGAATCTAGTTTATATAAATCTTTTTCTCCACGCAAGAGTTCTTCATATTGTTTTTCCAGGCCTGATACTCCTACTCTATCTGTAAGAGCATAGCCTTTTTCTAAGTAATAGTCTCTATCTTCTTTTGGGATGTTTGATACAGATCCTAAGATAACTTCTAGGGTGTCTTTATAGGGATAGGTTCTTTCCCAGTCTAGTTTTGAGAAGAATCCATCGTATTTATTATTAACTAAAAAATAAGCGTATTCTTCGTCTGTTACGTTTTTGTTTTTTATTATTTTTTCGTCATAGGAATAACCTTTGTTCATAAGATAATAGATGTAGGCGGCTTTTTTATCTTTTTTTGATAGGGATTTAATTAGGGATTTTGGTATTCTTTTTATTTTTAGTTCATATATATCGTCTGTGGTTAGTTTTCTGTTTTCTAGATCTTTATATTCAGAACTTGTGATAAGTGATGAGGTTTCTTTTTCATGGGTTACTATATAGAATTCTTTTAGGTTTCTGGATGAGAGTTTACTATAGTCAATTGATAGTATTTTGCTTACATCATAAGCAGTTTTTGCAAGATCGGTACTACTGGTGTTTTTAGGTTTTTTATAATAGATGGCTTTGATCCATTTGTTGTCTACTAAAACTTTTCCATTTCTATCGAGGATTCTTCCTCTTGGGGTGCTTTCTCCATAGACATAGGTGTCTTTTGTGTTATTTAGTTTCATGTTATAGAATTTACCCATATAAATATTAAGATATAGGATTCTAAGAACAATGCATGTGAAAAGAACAAGGGTTATGATAAGTACAAAAAGCATTCTCCTTGATTCGTGTTTTAGATAAATAGTTTTTGTCTTTCTTTTTTTATTTTTTTTCATATTATTATTTTGTTTCATTTTTTAAAAATATTACATATAATTTTATAGGTGGTAAAATGAATAAGAGTATAATAAAAAGTTATGTAAAAAATATGAGTAAAGAAGATATATATAACTTTATAGATAAGAATGGTTATGATGCGACGAATGAAGAAGTTGAGATAATCTATAATCACATTAAAAAATACTGTAATAATTTACTTGATGATCCGGTTTATTACATAAAATTATTAAAGGGTAAAATAAGTGATAATAACTATTATTTAATGTTAGAACTGTATAATAAATATAAATTGTTTATGAAATAAAAAAAGTTAAGATTAATGTTTAACTATATGTTTATACATTTAATTCTTAACTTTTTTATTTTCTATATCCAGCTTCGCTAAATGGAAAAAGTACTAGTGAGGCACTTCCTGTTATTTGACTTTTTTTTACGGGTCCTATGATTCTACTATCGCTTGAATTATCTCTGTTATCTCCTAGTACGAAATAGCAGTCATCGGGTATTTTATCGTATCCTAGAGATGTAATATCAAAATCTTCAGTAGCGTCTTTTAGATATGGTTCATCTATTTTTTTTTCATTTATATAAAGGGTATTGTCTTCATATTTTAAGGTTTCTCCTGGAAGGCCAATTACTCTTTTAATAATCTTTTTTTCGTCTGTTTTTACTACTACTATGTCGAATCTTTCAATATCATGTAATTTGTAATCTAGTTTATTTAGAATCATGATTTCTCCATCTTTCAGGGTACTATACATACTGCTTCCATTTACTCTTACTGGGGTTATAACAAACGTTCTAATTAAAATTATGGCTAATATTATACTTCCATATATAATTAATTCTTTTTTTGTTTCTTTTTTCATATTAACAAAAATAAGGCAACTTATTATGCTGCCTTATTTCCTCTTTCCTTAATTCTGTAAACGCCAACACGATCTTTTAAGAAGTTTAATTTAGCACGTCTTACTTTACCTTTTTTAATTACAGTAATGTTTGCTATTTTTGGAGAGTGTACAGGGAAAATTCTGTTTACTCCAACTCCATAAGATACTTTTCTAACAGTAAAAGTTTCATTTACTCCACCACTTTTACGTGCTGTGACTATTCCTTCGAATGCTTGGATACGTTCTTTTTTACCTTCGATGATTTTTACATCTACTCTGACTGTATCTCCAACTCTAAATTCTGGAATATCACTTTTTAGTTGTTTAGCAGATACCTTATCAACTAAGTTCATTTTATTCCTCCTATTCTTACCCACAATCTTAAGAAATTCCCAGCGGATTGCTTCGTTTAACGTTTTTAATGATAACATATAAATTATATTTTGTCTATAAAAAGCTTGTAATTGTTAAACCTTTTTTAAAATGTCACTTATAAATTTTTTTAAAATGTCACTTG
>CAVFIB010000065.1:0-6519 GCA_963622385.1 Bacteroidaceae bacterium
TAGTAGGACTTTATGATAAAGAACTCCATGAAGAAAAGCTTAGAATAACAGAACTTGAAGAGGCAAGAGAAAAGGGCATAGAGATTGGAACTAAGCGTGGAATGGAATCTGGTATAAAACAAGGCATGGCTGCTGGAATTGCTCAAGGCAAAAAAGAAAGCATACTCGAAACTGCAAAGAAATTTTTAAAAGAAAAAGTAGATATAGATATTATTTCTAAATGTACAGGCTTATCTGAAGAAGAAATAAAGAATCTTAGATAGACATAATAATAGGAGAGTAAATCATTATGAAAGACATAGTAGGATTATATGATAAAGAACTCCATGAAGAAAAGCTTAGAATAACAGAACTAGAAGAAGCAAGAGAAAAGGGCATGGCTGCTGGAATTGCTAAAGGTAAAAAAGAAAGCATACTCGAAACTGCAAAGAAATTTTTAAAAGAAAAAGTAGATATAGATATAATTTCCAAATGTACAGGCTTATCTGAAAAAGAAATAAAGAATCTTAGATAATAATTAAAAGGGCACTTTAAAAGTGCCTTTTCTCTTCAAAAGATATTAAAAATATTTTAAGTAATTGCTATTATGCTAGTGTTTCTTTTATTTTTTTATATTCTATTATTGTTATATATGTATGTTGTAGTAATGTTGATATTAATAAAGCATACATTGATATATCGAGATATAATAATATAAATAATGTTATTGTTTTTATTATAGTTCCTATTAGATTAGCTTTCATTATTGTTTTTGCTTTATCTAGTGCTTGTAATGTTGATATAATTGGAGCTTCTACATAGGTTATTAAAAATGTTATGGCTCCAAGTGCAAGATATTTGTAGCCTTCTTCTGTTTTAAACATTATATGTAGTGCTTGTTTTGGAAATATTATTAGCATTAGTGATGATATTATACCTATTACAAGTGATATTAATAGAGCTTGCTTTAATTTTCTATTTATTGCTTTTTTCATATTTTGTGCATTATATTTAGATAACGTTGGAAGAAGTGCTTGTGCTATTGCGGCACTTATAAATTGTGGTAATGTAACAAGTGGTAATATAAGTCCTGTAATTATTCCATACTCTTTTGTTATATAGTTTGTATCATATCCTAGTTTTAATAATACATATGTTATTATCACCGGCTCTAGAAAATTTCCTACTCCTGAGATTATTCTTCCAGCCGTTGTAGGTATGCTTATATTAAGTATATCTTTTATATCATCTTTTACTGGTTTTATGTCTTGTTTTCTTATTTTTGAGTTTTTTGGCATGAATAGTACTAACACAATGATTGATGTTAGTTCACTTGTTATATTAAATAGAATAAGTCCCGTTACTGTACTTACTATTCCATACTTTAATAGATGAGGCGTTAGCAGTATAGTTATTGCAATTCTTATTATTTGTTCTGTCAGATTAGAAACAACATGTGGAATCATTTGCTCCTTTCCAAAAAAATATCCTCTTATTATATTTGAGAGTGTTATGAAAGGCAACGTTATACTTATTGCTATTAGTGGATAATATAAGTCCTTATTTTGAAGAAGACCATTTGCAAGAGGTTTTGCCATTGTAATTGTAATTATTATCAGTATCACATTAAATAGCATTGCTATTGGAATTACTCCAAGGACTATATTCTTATTTTTTCTTGTATTCTCAGCAACTAGTTTTGATATTGCTATTGGTAAAGATAAAGTTGCTATTGTTATTAGTAATCCATATGTTGGCATGACTAGAGAGTAGAGTCCTATAGCATTTATTCCTACTATTCTTGTTGTTATAATTTTTATTACCATACCAAGTATTTTTGTTAAGAGCCCCCCAATTATTAAAATAATTGTTTCCTTTATGAATTTTTCTTTCATAGTAAAGGTTATGCTAGTTAGGGAAAAAAGATTATTTTAATCATATTTCTTTATTTTAACTTATTTTTATAGTATAATTAATAGGAACGGGTGATAAGATGAAAACAGATGATTTTGATTATGAACTTGACGAGGGTTTAATAGCGCAAATTCCTATTAAGAACAGAGATGAATCTAGACTTATGCTTGTAGATAAGGATAATGGTTTTTATAAGCATGAACATTTCAAGAACATTATTAATTATCTCAGTCCTGGAGATGTGCTTGTTCTTAATAATACTAGAGTTATTCCTGCTAGAATAATAGGTGAAAAAGAAGAAACGGGAGCAGTTATCGAACTTCTCATTTTAAAAAATTCTAATGATGTCTATGAGTGTTTAGTTAAGCCAGCTCGTAGAATAAAAAGTGGTGATATTATCTCTTTTGGCTCAGGTAAACTAAAAGCTAAGTGCATAAAAGAAGGAGAAGAAGGAATTAGATTTTTTAAGTTTCTATATTCTGGTATTCTTCTTGAAATTTTAGAAGAACTTGGTAGTATGCCTCTTCCTCCATATATTCATGAAAAACTTAATGATAGTGAAAGATATCAAACTGTTTATTCAAAAGTAAATGGATCAAGTGCTGCACCTACTGCTGGACTACATTTTACTAAAGAACTTTTAAAAGAAATAAGTGATAAAGGGATTGAAATTTTATATGTTACTCTTCATGTTGGTCTTGGGACCTTTAGGCCTGTTAAAGTTGATAATGTTTTAGAACATAAAATGCATAGTGAATATTATGAAATTGATGATTATACCTCATCTAGACTTAATCTTGCAAAAAAAGAAAAAAGAAAAATCATAAGTGTTGGGACTACTACCACTAGAGTACTCGAAACTGTTGTGCATAAGTATAATAAATTCTGTCCTTGCAAGGGTGATACTGATATATTTATATATCCTGGCTTTAAGTTTATGGCTATTGATACTTTAATAACTAATTTTCACTTGCCTAAGTCTACTCTCATGATGCTTGTATCTGCACTTGCTGGAAAAGATAATATAATGAATGCTTACAGAATTGCCACTCAAAAAAAATATAGGTTTTTCTCCTTTGGCGATTCTATGATAATAGGAGATTTTAGTAATAGAAAGGATGATTTCAATGTTTAAAGAAATAAAACTTATTGACATTAAGGAAAACTTATGGTCTAAATTGAATAAAGAATGGGGATTAATTACCGCTGGTAGTTTAGATGATCTCAATACTATGACTATTTCATGGGGAGCTTTTGGAACTCTTTGGAATAAGAATATGCTTACAGTTTATATCAGGTCTACGAGATATACTGTTAAGTATCTAGATAGAGAAAAATATTTTTCACTAAGTTTTTATGATAATAAATATAAAAAAAGTCTTGGTATCTGTGGTTCAGAAAGTGGTCGAGATATAGATAAGATTAAAAAAATAGGATTTACAAAATGCTTTGATAAAGCTCCTTATTTTAAAGAAGCTAGTCTTGTGTTAATATGTAGAAAGGTTTCTAAAACTGATATGATTAGTTCTATTATATATGATAATTCTATCAAAGAAAAAGAATATGGTACGGGAGATTATCATTATATGTATAATGGAATTATAGAAAAGGTTTTGGTAAAAGATAGTTATGAGTAAGATAAAATATAAATTAATTAAAGAAGATGGAAATGCTCGTCTTGGTTTTATTGAGACTAAGTACGGTAATTATGAAACTCCTATGTTTATGGCGGTAGGTACCCGTGCTAGTGTTAAGACCCTTTCTCCAGAAGAACTTTATGATATGGGCTGTGGAATTATCCTTGCTAATACTTATCATTTATGGCTTAGACCAGGTGAAGATTTGATAGAAAAAGCTGGTGGCATTCAAAGGTTTATGAATTATAAAGGTCCTATGCTTACTGACTCAGGTGGTTATCAAGTGTTTTCTCTTGCAAGCCCTAAAGATATTTCAGAAGAAGGAGTTAAGTTTAAAAGTCATATTGATGGTTCTAATTTATTTTTAACTCCAGAAAAGAGTATTGAAATTCAAAATAAACTTGGTAGCGATATTGCTATGAGTTTTGATGAATGTCCTCCTGCAAGTGCTAGTTATGAATATATGGAAAACAGTATAAAAAGGACCCTAAGATGGGCAAAAAGAGGAAAAGATGTTCACAATAATCCTGATCAGTGTCTATTTGGAATAGTACAAGGTGGAGCTTATAAGGATTTAAGAAAATACTCTGCTATTAATACAGTTAAACTGGACTTTGATGGTTATAGTGTTGGAGGAGTTGCTAATGATGGAGAATCAAAAGAAGATATGTATAATGCCATCTCTTATAGTACCCCTTATTTACCGAAAGATAAAATCAGATACTTAATGGGTGTTGGAGAACCTATTGATATTCTAGAAGGAGTAGAACGTGGTATCGATATTTTCGACTGTGTTCTTCCAACTAGAATTGCAAGACATGGTAACGCTTTCACTAGAAATGGAAAAATAAACATAAAAAATGCCAAGTTCAAAGAAGATTTTACTCCAATCGAAGAATCTTGCGATTGTTATGCTTGTCGTAATTATACCAAAGCTTATATAAGACATTTAATAACAGTAGGAGAAACTTTTGGTGGCAGACTCTTATCTATACATAATATAAGATTCCTTATTAAACTTACTGAAGACATAAGAAAATCTATCGAAGAAAATAAATTTTTAGAATTTAAAAAAGATTTTATAGAAAATTATACTAAGAATAGGAAGTGATTTTATGAAATTAAGCAATAGCTTTTTCTATACATTAAGAGAAGATCAAAAAGAAGAAGATAGCAGAAGTGGTAATCTCCTTGTTAAAGCAGGGTTTATTAAAAAGTCTTCAAGTGGAATTTATATGTTAATGCCACTTGGACATAAAGTTTACAAAAATATAGAAAAAATAATCCGTGAAGAAATGAACAAAACATCAGCAAATGAACTTTCAATGCCATCACTTATCCCAGAAGACGTTTATGTTAAATCTGGAAGAAGAGATAATTTTGGTAGTGATATGTTTTCACTTAAAGATAGAATGAATAGAAATTATGTATTAGGACCTACTCATGAAGAATTATTTGTAAATGCAGCTTCTATGAAAATAAAATCTTATAAAGACATGCCTTTTAATATATATCAGTTTGGAACTAAGTTTAGGGATGAACCTAGACCTAGATATGGTCTTATCAGAGTAAGAGAGTTTGTCATGAAAGATGCTTATAGTTTTGATACTTCCGAAGAAGGACTTTCTTTGTCTTATGATAAGATGTATAAAGCTTATAAGAATATTTTTGATAGAGTAGGACTTGATTATAAAATTGTTCGTGCTGATACTGGTGTAATGGGAGGTCTATTATCCGAAGAATTCCAAGCTGTTACAGACATAGGAGAAGATGTTCTTGTTTTATGTAGTAATTGTGATTTTGCTTCTAATATAGAGGTTTGCGAATGTAATACTGGAATCACTTCTTGTGACGAAGAAGAACTTGCTAAAGAACTTATTGCTACCCCAGGAGTAGGGACTATAGAAGATTTAGTAAATCAAGGTTTTGACATTTCTAAACTTACTAAGACTTTAATTTATAAAGTTGATAATAAGTTTTATGCTTGTGTTATTCCTGCTAGTCATGATGTTAATGAGTTAAAAGTGTTAAAAGCCCTTGGAGGGTCTAGTATAGAACTAGCTACAGGGGATGAAGTTAAAGAAATAACTGGTGCTAATGTTGGTTTCGCTGGGCCTGTTGGACTTAATATTCCAGTTATACTTGATAAAGATGTTTGTTTAATGAAGAATTTCTTAGTCGGAGCAAACAAGACTGATTACCATTATATAAACGTTAATATAAGTGATATAGATGATTATGCTATTTATGAAATAAAAGAAGTAAAAGAAAATGATTTATGTCCTAAATGCCAAAATAAACTAATATTTAAAAAAGGAATTGAAATAGGTAATACATTTAAACTTGGAGATAAATATTCTAAAGTTATGGGTCTTACATATTTAGATAAAGATAATAAAGAAAAATATCCTATGATGGGATGTTATGGTATTGGTCTTGGAAGAATACTTGCTAGTTTAGTAGAACAAAATAACGATGATAAAGGTATTATTTGGCCTATCTCAGTAGCACCTTTTAAAGTGGCAATTGTTCTTCTAAATGATTCTTATAAAGAATATGCAGACAAGTTATACGATGAACTAAATGGCAAAGGTATTGATACCTTACTTGATGACAGAAAAGAAAGACCAGGTATTAAATTTAATGATATGGATTTAATCGGTATCCCAATCAGAATAACTATTGGTAAGAAATTTTCTGAAGGACTTGTTGAACTAAAACTTAGAAATGAAGACAGTTTTAAAGAAGTACCAGTAAATGAATTAATTTCTCATATTGATAAAATTATAAATGAATGATTTACGTCATTCTTTTTTTTGAAAAAAATTTAATTTATATACTTTGTAACATTTGAAATATGTTTTAGTTCCTAAAATGGTATTTTGCTTATGTGAATATTTTGATTTGGGTTGGTGTTTATGTATTAATATTTAAATTTGGTCATTTTACAAGCTTTCTTAAATGGTTTATAGTGAAACAAATGAATTCA
>CAVFIB010000066.1:0-6339 GCA_963622385.1 Bacteroidaceae bacterium
TTGTAGGATAGTTTTCTAAATAACAAAAAAACTAATCCAATTTTAGATTAGTTATCTATCAAAACTCGAAAAGTTCGAGCAGATTTCACTATGGAGCGAACGAGGAGAATCGAACTCCCATCCTAGCCTTGGCAAGGCCATATTCTAACCATTAAACCACATTCGCAAAATGAGTACATATATAATGTACCATTTTTTTTACTAAAAAGCAATTACTTTTAGTTAAGTTCTTCAAGTTTTTCTTTATCCAGTTCTACTCTACTAATAGAATTAAACCTTTTTGTTATCTTTTCTGTTGTTGTATGAATATCATTCACATCCCTACTTACTGTTTCAATACTTCTTGATAACTTATCCCATCTATCTTTATATCTTCCAAATTCTATACCTAATTTATTCAATTCCTCATGAATAACACTTGTATATTTATCTCTTTCTATATTTTTAAGTAACATTTGTATTACTGTAAGAGTAGAAATTAATGTCGTCGGAGATGTAATCCATACTCTTTTTTTATAAGCATACTCTATTATATCTTGATGATAAGCATTTATTTCTGCAAATATAGCCTCAGCTGGTAAAAACATTATTGCCTGATTTGTAGTAACACCAGGAATAATATACTTCATACTTATAGCATCTATATGCTTTTTCACATCTGCTTTAAATAATTTTTCATATTTTTCTCTTTCAACCCTACTAATATTTTTATCTACCATATTTCTATAGTTTTCAAGTGGAAATTTTGAATCTATTGCTATAGTACCAAGCGGTTCAGGTGCAAAAAGTATTGAATCTGCAACTGTTTGATTAGGTAATGTATATTGCAATCGATAAATACTATCATTTCTTTCTCCAAATACTGAGGACAATATATGTTTAAGATTAACTTCCCCAAATATTCCCCTCGTTTTCTTATCTGTTAATATTCCTTGTAATGATACTATGTCACTTGATAAAGAATCTATTTTCTTTTGAGCCTCGTCTATTTTAGATAACCTCTCAAGTACATTAGAAAATGTCCTATTAGTCTTCTCAAAGTTTTGATCTAATCTTTCATTTACCTTCTCATTCATCAAAATAAGTCTTTGTTCTTGTTTTTCAGATAAACTATTAAAATCCCTATTTAATGAACTCTTAAGTTCACTCATCTCCTTCATTATACTAACTTCTAGCTTACCAAGTCTCTCTGTTATATTAGCCTCATTCCCTCTTTTTGTTAAACTTACAACCGTTAAAATCAAAATAATTACTAATAATCCCACTATTACATATTCCATTTACTTCTCCACCTTTACTACCTTTTCTACTATTTTACTTATAATGTATGCTGCTAAAACAAGAGCACCTACTCTTAAAAAATTTATTGGATCTTTTAAACTTTCAACAAAAGATACTGCTATATAACCATAAAATAACAGCATTGCAGGCTTTCCTATAATAAGTGCTATCAAATACTTTCTAGCAGGTATCTCACTTAAACCACCAGCTATATTAACTGCAAATGCCGGAGTTATAGGAAGTGCAAACAACACTACTAATGTATTAAAATCAATATTTGATAATTTATTCATCCATTTTTTAATCGTATCCTGTTTACTCTTTGAAAACCAATGAATAAACTTATCTCTAAACAAATACCTAAACAAATAAAACGATGAAATACATCCTACTATAGTAGCTACATATGATATAAAAAATCCAAATAAATTTCCAAATGACAACATATTTAATCCCACAATTGCACCAAGCGGAAGCGGAGGAAATACTGATTCCAAAAACACTAAAACAAATCCTCCTAAGGGACCAAAAGAAACCATTACTTCAACAAGATTATTTATAAAAACAGATATCTTTTTCATAACCCACTCCCCTTATTATGTTCTTATTATACCACGATAAACATAATAATAATATATAATTTTATAACTTTTCAAAAAATAAAAACATCCCAGTTGAAATATCTATTTTTCCACTCTTTACCCCTATATCTATATTACTTAATTCCTTTAACATAGAAAGAATCTCATCACCAGATATTAAATTACATTGTTCCTTTAACTTAGTTAATCTATACGGATGTAAACTATATAACTTTATCAACTCTTGATCACTTAAAGACATAGACTTAATCTTTATTTTATAAAGAAGTCTATAATGATTAGCAATCGTATAAAGAATTTTTTCTTCAGTTTCATTTTCAAGTAACAATTCCTTATAAATACCTATTACTTTTTCTTTATTACCTCGATTTATTTCATCAATTAAATTAAATATTGTACTATCATATCCTTTTTTTACTAAATTATTTACATCTTCCCCAGTTATCTCCTTATCATTATACTTATATAACTTCAATTTCTCAAGCTCATTTCTTATCCTTTTTATATTACTATCACAATGACTTATCAATAAATTTATCGCCAAAAAATCCATCTTATACCCATCTAAATTATCTTTTATATAAGCACTTAAATCATAATTCCATAACTCCTTATATTCTGTTTTTTCCTTTAAAACTTTAGTTATCTTTTTTCTATTATCTAACTCTTTATAAGATATAAGAACAAGTAAATTATCATTTGGATTATCTAAATAACCTAAAAGAGGTTTTGGATCCTCTAACCTATCAATATTAAATACATTTATTACTTTATCCCCAAATAAACTATAAGTATTTATATCAATAATCGCATCTTTTAAGCTATCCTCTTCTAAATTATAACTTATTACATTATCTTGTCCCTTTTCTACTTTATTTACTTCCTCTAAAACATAATCCTTTCGCCCTACTAATGTATATACCATATCAACAAACTCCTAACTAATACTATTTATGTACCAAAAAAATTATCAAAATCTTTTTTAAATTTCATCCATCTTATAATTTTTTTTCAAAGACTAATATAGTTATAACACAGAACAAAAGATAAGTAAAACCTATATTTTAAATTATTCACGTAGTCTTTAATATTGTTATATGTATACCTTTCCTTTTCCTTCTTTTCTAAATAGTAGTTATCAACAAAACAAGTACATCCAAACACCTTATTTATTAATTCTTTTTGAATACAATTCGGATACAACCTAAACCTATAAGTCTTATACATACAGAATACCCCCTTGATAGTCTAATTATAACAAACAAAACATATGTTCGTCAATAATTAATGAATCATTTTCATCAAAAAAATATAACTTTATATAAAATAAAAGAATTAAACATACCTTTATTCTGCCTAATCCTTTATTTTACCTTTTTCATAACTAACAACAAACTCCCCCACATAAGTTAAAAAAGTTAAATCTTTATTATCTGCTTTAACTTTTTTATTACCTTTTTCTCTATCCTAGATATATAAGACTGACTTATATTTAACCTTTTAGCAACCTCCTTCTGTGTTAACTCATCTTTTCCATTTAAACCATATCTCATCTGCATTATCTCTTTATCTCTATCATCTAACTTATCTAACTCTTCTCTTAAAACTCTTTTATCATACTCATCCTCTAAAGGTTTAGTCACTATATTATCTTCAGTTCCTAAAATATCCTCCAAATGTAACTCATTCCCATCACTATCAAAACTTAATGATTCCTCAAATGATATATCCGCCTTTGTCTTTTTAGTTTTCCTTAAATACATCAATATTTCATTATCTATACACCTTGAACAATAAGTTGCAAGTTTTATATTCTTACCCCTTTTATAAGTATTAATCCCCTTAATTAAACCTATTGAACCTATACTTACTAAATCCTCCAAATCAACCCTCGTATTTTCATATCTCTTAGCAAGAAATACTACCAATCTTAAATTATGCTCAATTAACTTATCCTTTGCCTTTATATCACCATTTTCCTTTAACTCTAAATACCTTTCCTCATCCTCCTTAGAAAGTGGCGGAGGTAAAATATCAGTTGCCCCAACAAAAAATACTCCACCTCTTTTAAAAAACTTATTTAACAACTTTAATATCTTATTTTTCATTTTCTTCCTCCCATAAATTTACATTTAAAATCATATCACAATCCTTCACGTGAAATTTGTCATTTGCTATGGCTAAATAAATATTTTCAATAAACCCCTTCTCAGGCACAAATATCTTACTTATTTTAACAGCCTTCATAACTCCAGTACCACTAACAGTTTTAAACGGTATATAAACATAATCCTCATCCTTACCAAACATCTTATCATTATTTATAATAATAACAGGTCTATTAAAATATAACAAATCATTTCCCGTATCCATATAAGCCTCAAACTTATATTCCTTATTACCATAATAAACATTTACCTTATACTTATTCTTACCCCGTCTTCTCTCTGCCTTAGTATAAAAAACATAAAAAATAGTTAAAACAAATCCAATCAAAACTAAGATAAATATATTCAAACTATGCCCATTTGTAAAAAAAATCATCCCAACATTACTATATCCTATTTCTGTATTTATCAAATAAAGTCCTCCACCCATTATGATAGATAATATGATCAAATAAAGAAAATTATTCAAAGTATATTTAAAATTCTTATAAGAAAACGTTATCAGTAACATAATTATTGCAAGTATCATTTTCATAAAAAAAAATCCAAGTTGAGAAAACTCAAATAATATAACAAAAAAAGAAACCCCTCCAAAAAGTGAACCCAAAAATAATCTTATCTTTTTAACATTTCTCTTAAGTACTATAGATACCCCTAACAAAAGAATAAAATCAAATAAAAAATTTATTAAAAATATATAATCCAAATATATCTTCATCAAACCACCAAAATAAGTATAAAAAAAAGACATTAAGTTAAATGTCGATTTTTAAAAACTATTAGCTATTTCTTTAAAGAGATCACCACGATCTTCACATTGTTTAAATTGATCCCATGAAGCACTTCCAGGAGAAAGTAATATAACATCACCACTAGAACTAATTTCATAAGCTTTTTTTGTAGCCTTATCTATATAATTACAAAGATATGTAGGAATACCCAAAGAATCTCCAAATTCCTTTACTCTTTCCTCACATTCTCCCATAGCAACAATTGCTTTTACATTTTTCATATATGGTTTTAAATCATTAAAATTTTGCCCCCTTTCCAAACCACCAAGAAGAATTATTGTAGGTTCAGAAAAACTAGATAAAGCAATTTGTGTACACTTTATATTAGTAGCCTCTGTATCATTATAAAAAATTCTACCATTCTTATTACAAACAAATTCAAGTCTATGAGCAACACCAGTAAACTCCTTCAAAACAGATACAATAGAAAAAGTACTACATCCAAATTCTTTTACACCCATAACAGAAGCCATTATGTTTTCGTAATTATGAACCCCTCTTAATTTTAAATCATCAATAGAAATTATCTTTTCATCATAATAATAAATACTATCATTAAGTAAATAAGCCCCATCTATAACATCCTTAGAAGAAAAATACTTCTTAGTACTCTTAACATCCTTAACACTATTCAAAAGATCACTAGATTCCTTATTTAAAATAGCAATATCACTACTAGATTGATTTCTTAAAAGCTTACTCTTAACATACTTATAATGTTCATATGTCTTCATAAAATCTATATGAGCCTCAGTTATATTAGTCATAATAGCAACATCAGGATTAAACTTATCTAAATTCTCAAGTTGCTGACAAGATACCTCTATAACTATAATAGTATCATTCTCCAAAGAATCAACAAAAGAACAAAGAGGATATCCAATATTACCAGCAAGAATTACTTTCTTATTATCCCTTTTCAAAAACTCATAACACAAAGTAGTAGTAGTAGTCTTACCATTACTACCAGTAATAGCAAGTATCTTTATATTCTTATCCTTAGGGATACACCTATAAGCCATTTCAACCTCATTTATAACAGGAATACCAAGTTCATTACACTTTAAAATATATTTATGATCAATAGGAACCCCAGGATTCTTTATAAGATAATCAACAGAAGAATCAATCAAAGAATCAGGATGAGATCCAAGAATCACCTTAATACCCAAAGACTCAAGTTCACTTAAAACTTTCTCATCATAAGTTTCAACTTTATCAACAGCTGTTACATCACAACCTCTTTTTCTAAGAAACTTAGAAGCTGCAACCCCACTACGAGCAAGTCCTAAAACAACTATCTTTTTATTTTCAAACATATTATCACTCCATAACTTTAATAATTATAACACACTTTAAATCTAAGTACGAGGGCCTTTATTCTTAATTTCCTCCTCTTTTCTTTTTATAGATGTAACTTTTTCTCTTCCAACAGGAGTCATCCAATCACCTAATAAATCCAGTTTAGCCTCTCTCTCTTGAGATAATTTTCCTGTT
>CAVFIB010000067.1:0-6073 GCA_963622385.1 Bacteroidaceae bacterium
TTCCTTATATATATGATAGCATAAAAAACGCATAATTTCTCATGCGTTTATCCTGCATACTTACCCTTATATCTTGATAAACAAACCACTCTAGTATATTCCCCTTAACTCAAGTATCCTAAATCAAAAAACTCTACATCAATCACTATTTTCTCCTTTACATTTCACTATAAATTTCTAAAAAATAATTCAAAATTTGCATTACTTCACCATTTTTTAACATTTTTTTAAATTCAGACATTGATACATATTTTACATTTACCACCTCATCCTGTTTCATTACTATTTCACCTAGCTCTATATCCTTATTAAGTATCCAAATATCTATTATTTTATTATCTACTATTATATATTTTTTATAAACTAACTCTTCCGGCCTAACAACCACACCAAGTTCCTCTTTTAATTCCCTTAAAGCACCAGAGACAGCACTCTCCCTAGTTTTAACATGTCCCGTCGTAGGTTCCCAAAAACCACCATAAGACTTATTCGCATTTCTTTGTGTTAACAATATCTCATTATCCTTATTCACTATCCATACCTGTTCAAGTAAATAATATTCACCAGCACTTAACCTATCCTTACCCCTTATAAATGTTTTATTTAATTTTCTTTTATTTCTATCATATAAATCTATTATTTCCATAACAAGTAACTACTCCTTTCATTTAATTATATCACCAAAAAAACAATAAAGAAAAAGCATCCACTCTCAAAGCATACACTTTTTCCAAAAAACTAATACTTCAACCCTTTATTATCCTTTTACTTATCCTATATGTAGAAACTCCTATATGTAGCAACAAAATAGCCACATAAATAACAACTATAACCACACTTTTCCAACTAAATAGACAATTCTTCACGCATTTTCTTAGAATCTTCCACTATAACAACACTCATCAACATCACCGTCCTACTTTACATATATAGTTGACATATCTTTACATCAAACAACAAGAAGCAAAAATCTCATCAAACAAAATGAATCACAAAAACACTTTTCTAAAGTTATTTATGAAATAAACCCATTAAATATTTGTCGTTTTTTATCCTTAATCCTTGCAATCATCATCACACAATAAAAGTTCAACCATCATATCCTCATATATAGAAAACAACTCATCTCGCTCATCTTTAGTCAAATCCTTTTCATAATCCTTATGTGAGGAAACAGAGCCAAGATGAACACTAGATATCTTCCCATTATTAACAAGAACAACCATCGGCGCAGTCATCCTCTTCTTGCCTTTGTTTTTACCATCTTCAAAAGTTACACTTATATACTCATCCAAAATCTTAACAATCTCACCATACACCTTAGAACCCTTATTATCCTTTCCTAAATAATAATCATTTCTAACATTCTTAAAATTATAATAATAAATCTCATTTATACCATTTAAAGAGGCCGCATCAAGAAGCACAGGAACAGCCATCCTACACCAATTACAATCAGGAAAACCAAAATATATTATCTTATTAGCATGACTAAGTTCCTTTACAATATTATCATCATTCAAATACTTAATACCATTATCCTTAGAAATATCAAGCCTCAAATAAGTACCCTTCCCCAAAGAAACACCATTATAAGCCTCATATTCCCTTTTAAACTTACTAGCATCATTCATACCAAACACAAAAAATATAACAAATAAACCAAGTAAAACAACCAAAACAAGTCCCAAAACTATCTTAATCTTACCATTTAACATCTTAACTACCTCCGAATAAATAAACTATATATATTATAACAAAAATTAAAACAAAGAAAAACCTAAACAAACAGTTTAAGCTCTTATCACAATATAAATCATAAAAACAACATAAGTAAGTATCATAACAACTCCCTTACTCTTACCAATACGCTTATTATAACAAGTAAAAACATAACACATCACAGAAACAAACAAAAGAATTAAAAGATCAATCAAATTTTGACCATTACTCACAATCGGAGATATAACACTAGAAATACCAAGAACAAATAAAATATTAAATATATTAGAACCAATCACATTACCAATAGCAATATCAACCTCACCCTTCTTAACCGCTACTATTGAAGTAACAAGCTCCGGAAGAGAAGTTCCTATAGACACTATAGTTAAACCAACTAAAGTCTCAGAAATACCCAAACTAAGAGCTATAGACTTAGAACAATTAACAACAAGTTCCCCTCCTGCTATAACTAAAATAAGACCAAAAATAAAGAAAGAAAATATCCTTAAAAGTTAACTTATGTCTTTCCTTAACAAGCATTTTCTCCTTACTAGCAGTAAGTACTAAAGAATAAACATAAAGAATCAAAACACTAAGTAAAACAAGACCCTCTCCTCTAGAAATCTCATTCAAAGAAAAACCACTTATTACCTTATCAAACATAACAATACCAAGCATTACAGTAGAAAGTATAGAAAACAAAAAATCCTTTGTAATAACCTGTTTATTAGCCCTTAAACTTCCAAAAAGAGAACTTATCCCAAGTACAACAAGTAAATTAAATCCCTATTATATTAGAAACAGCTATCTCATTAGAACCTTTAGAAGAAGCAATCATACTAACAACAGCCTCCGGAGCACTAGTTCCAAAAGCAACCACAGTAAGACCAATTATCAAAGTAGGAACCTTTAAATACTTAGCTAAATTAGAACTACCATCAACAAAATAATCAGCACCCTTAATAAGAAGAACAAAACCAATTATTAACAATATATATCATATTATCACCCTATATCTTAAGCCTAGTATAAATCCTAGTAACCTTGTCCATTAAATCATCAAAATCAACATCAAAACAAAAATTACCACGAGAGTACACTACTTTACCATTAATAATAGTAGTATCAATATTACTAGCCTCAACATTATGAACTATCTGAGGAATAAGTTCAGGTGTTGGAAAAGTAAAAACCTTATTTAAATCAAGAATAACCAAATCAGCCTTCTTACCAACCTCAATAGAACCAATTCTATCATCAAGACCAAGAGCCTTAGCACCATTAATAGTAGCCATCTTTAAAACATCATATGAGCTCATAACAGTAGGATCCTTATACATAGCCTTCTGAAGATCAGCAACATACGCCATATGCTTAAACAAATTAAGATTATTCCCACTACCCTGACCATCCGTACCTAAACAAACATTAATACCGTTTTTTAAATAACTAGTAATATCAGCTATACCACATCCCAAATTCAAATTACTAATAGGATTAGTAACAATAGAAACATCATTCATACCAAGTAATTTCTGATCATCATCATCAATAAAAGTACCATGTGCCAAAATAAGCTTACTATCAAAAAAACCAAGCTTATCAAGCACCTTAACAGGACTAATACCATAATCCTTTCTTATGTTACTAACCTCATCCTCATTCTCGCAAAAATGAATATGAATAGGAAAACCATACTCCTTAGCAAGAGAAGAACACCTCTTCAAATAATCAGAACTACAAGTATATATAGCATGAGGAGAAACAGTAAAAGAAACCAAATCATTATCACTATACTTATCAACCAAAGATCTAAAATCATTAATCTTATCTATACCATCACTATCAGAATCACCAATCAAACACCTAGACATAGAAATCCTAAAACCAGTCTCCTCTACAGCCTTCATAGTACCTTTCCATCCAAAATACATATCATTACAACAAGTAGTACCAGTCATAATCATTTCCATACAAGAAAGCAAAACAGCATAATAAATATCAGAATCAACCATCTTATTCTCAATAGGCCATATCTTCTTAGTAAGCCAGTCCTGCAAAGTCAAATCATCATTAGTAGCCCTAAAAATACTCATTCCAAGATGAGTATGAGCATTAATAAGTCCAGGAAGAACTACCTTTCCACTAGCATCAATAACCTCATCAGAAAAACCAGAATAATTACAAGTAATATCACAAATAATATCATCTTTCAAAACAATATCAAGCTTCTCTATCTTAGAACCCCTCTTCTCATCCATAGGAACAACCAATCCATTCTTTATTACCTTTATCATAAAAATCACCCATATCCTATTTTAACATAAAATATCATTTATTTTTGCAATTATTAAACTTTTAATATATAATTTTAAATTAAGAGGGATGCATATGATCAATTATTATGAACTATTAAACATAAACAAAAATGCAACAGAAGAAGAAATAAAAAAAGCCTATAGAACAATGGCCAAAAAATACCACCCAGACATAAACAAAAGTAAAGAAGCAAGCAAAATAATTATTAGTATAAACGAAGCAAAAGAAACCCTATTAAACGAAGAAAAAAGAAAAGAATACAACAGATTACTAGAAAACATAGAAACCTCAAAACAATACTCAAAAAACAAACAAGAAACCTATACAACAAGAAAAAACGAATATAACAAAACATATTCAGAAAACTACATCACAAGAACAGAATTCTTCAAAAACTATATAAAATATAGCAAAGATAACATAGTAACAAAAGCAATAAAAATACTAATAATTACAATAAGCACAGTTCTATTCACATTACTAAAATGGATAAGTATCCTAGTAGCATATCTAATAGAAATATCAGGAAACCTAATAGAATACCTATCAATAATACTAGTATTCATAGGAACAATAGCACTATTCACAATGAAAAATATAAAAACACCAGACTATTTCTCATTTATACCAAATAACATAGAAATTTTCATAATATGCTTACTCATGTCTCTATTAATAGCACTACTAAAAATAATAATTGTAAAAAGCTCAATAAACCTATATATAAAATTTCAAAATATCCAAGACAAAATCCTAATAAAAACACTGTCATAAAAAAAAGTTAGTACCTAAACTGTCCAACTTTTAAGGTTCAGTTCAAACACTAACTTTTTACTATCTAAAACGAAAAATACTTAATTTATCAAATTCTTTATCTTCTTTTTGGACTTGTATCATCTAATGATTCACCAGCAAATACTTCATTTAAAACAGGAAGAATTGCTTCTCTAAACTCTTTATTACTTAGGTATTCTTTCAAATATTTTAATGCTTCAATATTTTGTCTAATCCCTTGAGCTGCTATATTTCCATTCATTACCTTACTTAAAACAAATTCCAAAGCCAAACCATTTTGTCTTACCGTTTCAAGAACTATATATTTTACATTTTTATTTGCTTCCTCTTTAGAAACATCAAAGGCATATTCATAATCATTAGATACACCACTCAATACTTCTGCATTTAACTTGGCCATTTTCATAAGCAAATCGTTTTTAGCTGGTAAATCTAAATCTGATAAATGTTCAACTATGAATACCATGTCATCTACTTCACAACCATTTTTTATTGCTTCAAGTAATATTTCTTCATTTATCATTTCATATGGGATATATTTTAATGTTTTTCCATCTTTGTTTACCATCTCTAAAGCTATCTTTCTATCTATTAATCCATATATTAATTGATTTTCATTAAAAATCATACGCTCAAATATTTTTTCTTCATCATTGCTATTTTTTATCGCTTCAAGAAGTATTTCGCTATCTAATAGTTTTTCAGGAACTTCCCCTAAGATACATTCAACAACATCAGCGGCTTTTTTGCACTTTACCGCTTCAAGAATTATATCTCTATCTAACATATCATCTGGAACAAGACTAAGGGCCATACCATTTATTTTTACCATTTTAAGAACTAAACTCCTATCAATTTTTGCTAGATGAAAACAAGCAAAATCCTCTGGCCAGTTTAAACCACTAAATGCTTCAACAATTATTTTTTCATCAATTAACTCATAAGGAACATTATTTAATTCTGTACGCATTTTTTTTACTGCATAAAAAGCTAAGTCATAATCTATTAGTTCTCCTGAGAGTCCATATAATGTACCTCCGTTTTTTTCAAACATTTCACGTTTACTATTACTTTCCATACTTAAATTCTTTTCATTTTTTCCATTAAATAACTTCATAATATACCTCTTTTCTTTAATTACAGCCTTATTATACTAAAAAAAACAAGTATTTACAGGAAAAAAAGTAAAAATCCACCCTTAAAAAGGGTGGTTTTTCTCTGAAGCCTATAAGGC
>CAVFIB010000068.1:0-5825 GCA_963622385.1 Bacteroidaceae bacterium
AAAAGCCTATTTTCAACAAAAAATAGACATTTTTTAATTTTATAACTGAAAAAGTTGGGTTAAACATCCCTAGATTTTTTCTTTTTTTTGTGTTATAATAGGTCATGCAAAAAAAGGGGGAAAGTATTATGAAAAAGAGACTTAAAATTTTTGAAACTAATGTATTTGACGGGAATATGTCCTTTAAAGATTATATTAAAGCTGAAATTAGTGATGAATTTGATTCTAAAAGTTTTAGTGAAAAGGAAGCAGAACTCAGAACCCTTAAAGCAAAGTTTTTAGCTTTGCGAGTTAAAGCTGGACACAGATACGGTTTTGATGGTCGTAAGATTGTTGTACCTTTTGATAATGACTGCCTAGATGGTTCCTATTTCGAAGCTGATTCTTGCATTTATGATAAGAGTGATGATCTTTATAATGTTAAGATTCCAGGAGATATTGTTGTTTTAACAAAAGACAATCCAGGTATCGTTATGGGTTATCCAGTTTCAGATGATCCAGTTGTTATTGCAGAGGATGTTAAACAAGGTATTTCTGCTTTATGTCATGTTGATATTGATAGAATAAGCTCTGGAATTCACTGTCAAATGCTTGATCTTTTAGTGAATGAATATAACTCAAATATTGATGATTTAAAGTTTTACATTAGTTCCAATTTAAAAAAGAGACATAATAATTTGATTTTTAAACCTAAGTCTATAAAAAACAATCCTAATATTTGGAAAGGAAAAGTAAAAAAGAAGAATTTAGAATTATCCAGCATTAAAGATCTCATTTGTAAGATTAGTCATTTGTTTATTTATGAAGTTAATCAAGAATGTGCGATTGTAGATATGCTAATAAAAAAAGGAGTTTCTCCTTCGAATATTACCATTAGTGAAAATGATACTTTTGCAAATGATGTTCTTTATTCAACGACATTTGCCAATCTTGTAAACGAAGACAAAGTTCGTGGTAAGTTCCTAGTCGGAGCTTATTATGATGGTACTTTTGATAAAACTTGTGATGAAGGAAGAACTAGAATTTTAAAGTAGTTTTTCTTTTTTTATCTTTGTCGCTTGCTAATTAGTTTAAGTAATGTTAAAATAGTTTATAGGAAAAAATGAGGTGAATTATGGAAAATACAATGGTATTTAGAGTTGATGAACTTGAAAATTATATGATAACTGAGACTTTATCTCATGTTAATAATGCCTTGAATGAAAAAGGCTATAATGGTATTAATCAAATTGTCGGATATTTGATGAGTGGTGATCTTGGATATATTTCTAGTTACAAAGATTGCAGAAAAAAGATTCAAAAGCTTGAAAGGGAAAAAATTCTTGAAGCTTTGCTTAAATACTATTTAAAGGATGTTAAATGAGATATTTAGGGCTTGATTTAGGAAAAAGGTCGCTTGGACTAGCTATTTCTGATAGGACTGGCACTATTGCTTCTTTCTATAAAAATATAAAATATGATGACGAAAGTAAGCTTATTGATGAGCTTATTTCTATAATAGATAAAGAAAATATTGATGCTTTAGTTCTAGGATTTCCCAAAAATATGAATAATTCTATTGGTTTCAGAGGACAAGAAACATTAGAATTTAAAGAAAAACTTGAAGGCATGATTAGCATTCCTATTATTCTCCAAGATGAAAGACTCTCTACTAGAATGGCCGAAAGTGTACTTATAGATGCTGACATGAGTAGAAAAAAAAGAAAAAAAGTTATAGATGGCGTTTCAGCCGTTATAATACTAAAAAATTATTTAGATAGAAAGGAATAGTAATATGACTGATAACGAAAAGAAAATGATTGATGAAAAAATGAAGGCTAATAAAAATGAACTTAGTGAAGACATGTTTATTGGTTTTAATGAAAATGGAGAAGAAAAGGTTTTTTACAAATTACTTGAATTTGATTCTGAAGAAACAGGAAAACATTATTTAGCCTATACAGATAATGAATGTGATGAAAATGGTAATCTAAAAGCATATGGCTCTGTTGTTATTTCAGACGGAGATTATATGAAATTAGAAGCCATTACTACTGAGAAAGAGTGGAAAGTTATCGAAACTGCTCTTAGAGTTCTACAAGATGAAATTAAGGGTGGTAATGATGAGGAAGACAAGTAAATATAAATTTTTAAATGTAATTCTTGGTTTCATCCTAGGAATTTGTATTTTATCCATCTGTCTCATTATGTATTTCATGAGTCCCTCATCATCTTCCTCTAAAGATGTAGACTTTATTGTAAATGATGGTGATTCTCTAAGTGTAATAGCAAATAATCTAAAAAAAGAAGGCCTTATCAAGAACAAAAAGTTCTTTCTTCTGTATATAGTTCTTAAAGATTCCAAAGAAATATATGCCGCAAAATATAAACTAAATAGCAACATGAATCTTGGCGACATTGTAAAGACCTTAAAAAAAGGTGGAGTCAATAAAGACGAAATCACTATTACCTTCAAAGAAGGACTTAATATGAGACAAGTTGCCAAAATCATTTCTAAAGAAACTAATAACTCATATGACGATGTAATAAGCTTATCTAATGATGAAACCTATATTAATGAACTTAGTAAAAAGTACTGGTTTATAACTAAAGATCTTAAAAATAAAAATCTTTACTATAAACTTGAAGGATATCTATTCCCAGATTCTTATAATTTTAACTCGAAAAACGTAACTGTCCGTGAAATATTTGATGAAATGCTTCTTCACATGGATAAAGTTTTATCTAAATATAAAAGCGATATTAATAAGAGTGGTTATAGTGTTCATCAAATTCTTACTATGGCTTCAGTAGTTGAACTCGAAGTTAAACAAGATAGTAGAAGTGATATCGCTGGACTTTTCTATAATAGACTAAAAGCAAAAATGAGTCTTGGAAGTGATCCTACTAGTTACTATGGAGTAAAAAAAGAAATGACTTCAGAACTTTATCAATCTGAGTATGATGATGCTAATCTCTACAACACAAGAAGCTCTTCAATGGCAGGAAAACTTCCTGTAGGACCTATTTGTAATCCATCAAAAGGGGCAATAGCAGCAGCAATAAAGCCTAGTAAACATGATTATTATTATTTTGTTACAGATAAAAATGGTAAAGTTTATTTAACTAAAGATTATGAAACACATAATAAAGTAATATTAGATTTAAAGAACAAGGGATTGTGGTTTGAATGGTAAATAATATTTATAGTAATTTAAAAGAAATAAAAAGAGAAGCTCTTGATGAAAATGTTCCTATCATGCAAGATGATACTATGGATTTTATAACTGATTTTATAGCAGATAAAAGAGTTAAAAAAATTCTTGAAATCGGTACCGCAGTAGGATACTCTGCTATTATGATGGCACTTTCATCTCCTCTTGTAACAGTAGTAACTATTGAAAAAGATAAAGATAGATATATTAAAGCCCTTAAAAATGTAAAAAAAATGGGACTTGAAGATAGAATTATTCTTATTTATAATGATGCCCTAGAAGTTAAACTCAAAGAAAAATTTGATCTTATCATTATAGATGCTGCGAAAAGTAAAAACAAAGAGTTCTTTTCTCATTTCGAAAGCAACTTAGATGTAAACGGTTCTATCATAACAGATAATTTAAGTTTTCATGGATACGTTGCAAAAGATCTTAGTGAAATATCAAGTAGAAACGTAAGAGGACTTGTAAAAAAAATAAGAGCATATATTCAGTTTTTAAACAATAATATCAAGTACAAGACTAAGTTTTATGAGATTGGTGATGGTATTTCCGTTACAGAAAGAAGGCTTTGATATGAAAATTATTTATAGAACAAGTAAAAATAAGGAAGCAAGCGCTATCCTTTTTGGTTTAAAAGACTTTTCTATTTATGACAATGTCATAACTCTAGAAGAAATTAACCCCATAACTAGTGATGTATATTTATCAATTGATAAAAATCTGTTTGATGAAGATTTAGAAAGTTTAGAAAAAATTCTTAGTGTTATAGATAATTATGACATAAAAGGTATTTTCTTTTACGACATTGCAGTTTTAAGCATTGCCAAAAGACTTAATATCAAAACAAAACTTATATGGAATCAAAACTTTCTAGTAACCAATTATAAAACTTGTAATTTCTATTATAATGAAGGAGTAAGTGGAGCTTTAATCTCATCAGAGATAACTATTGATGAAATAATTGATATTGCTAACAATACCAAGCTAGAGCTATTTGTTAACATTTTTGGGCACCAACTTATGGGTGTTTCCAAAAGAGCATTAATCAGTAATTATTTTTCTTATTATGGCATTTCAAATGAAAAAGATCTTAACTATATGATAGAAAAAAATGAAAAATTTCCAGTAGTAGAAAATAGTGTTGGTACTAGAATATATACCAAAGATGTTCTTAATGGAATAAGATATCTAAAAAGACTTAAAGATGCAGGAATAAAATACCTAATTATTGACGATATATTTTTAGAAAGTGAAGTTTTTCAAAAAGTGAAAGATATTTTTGAAAAGAGTCTTTTATCTTGTAGTGATGCTGATCTTTTAAAATATGAATCCTTAATTAAAGACATGATTCCTAATTCTGGACTTTTGTTCCTAGATAAAAAAACTATATATAAGGTGAAAAGAAAATGATAGAATTACTTTCTCCAGCAGGAGACTTAGAAAAATTAAAAATAGCATATTTATATGGTGCAGATGCATGTTATATCGGAGGACAAAACTACAGTTTAAGAGCTAATGCCAATAATTTTTCCAAAGAAGATATTAAAGAAGCTTGCTCATACGCACATAAACTTGGTAAAAAGCTTTATGTAACTGTTAATATAGTTTTTCATAACGAAGATACATCGTCTTTATATGAATATTTAAAATATCTAGAAGAATGCCAAATCGATGCAATTATTGTAAGCGATCCCTTAGTAATAGACTTAGTAAATAAAAAAAATATTAATCTTGAAATTCATTTAAGTACCCAAGCATCTACTAGTAATAGTGAAAGTGTCAAGTACTGGCTTTCTAAAGGAGTTAAAAGAGTTGTTTTAGCTCGTGAAGTTGGAGCATCTTCAATAAAAAAAATAATCCAAGAAACAGGAGCAGACATAGAAGTATTTCTTCACGGGGCAATGTGTACTTGTTTCTCTGGAAGATGTGTTCTTTCAAACTATTTTACAAACAGAGATTCAAATCGAGGAGGATGTGCCCAAGTTTGTAGATTTGTTTTCGATCTTGATCAAAAAAGAGACAATAAATATTCCATTGCAACAAAAGATCTTAATCTTAGTTACTATATTCCCGATCTAATTGAAATGGGAGTCTCTTCCCTAAAAATTGAAGGCAGAATGCGAAGTAGCTATTATATTGCAACAGTAATTAGTTGTTATCGAAAACTAATTGATGCATATTATAATAATATCTTTAATGAAGAACTTCTAAAAAAAGTTTCAAAAATCCTGTTTAGAGCTTCTAATCGAGAATCTTCTTCTCAGTATTTTAAAGGATTTGCAGATCAAAGTGATCAATATTATGGAGATAGAATGGAAGTTTCTAATCAAGACTTTTTAGGAATAGTTCTTGGTTATGACAGTAAAAATAAAATGCTCATTATAGAGCAAAGAAATTACTTTCAAAAAGGTGATAGTGCTATTATATTTACCCCTTCCTTAGAAGAATACGAAATAAGTTTTTCAAAGATATATAATAACGATTTAGAAGAACTTGATTGTGCTAGACATCCTAGAGAAATCATAAAGATACCATTTGACAAAGCTTTATCAAAAAATTCCATGATGAGGGTAAAATTTTAGACAATTCTCTGTTAAACATTAGTTAAAATGATACCGATTTATAATA
>CAVFIB010000069.1:0-5691 GCA_963622385.1 Bacteroidaceae bacterium
TTTTTATTATATTTATTTTATTTGGAATAAAATGTTTATAATCCAAAACATCATCAAGAACAGAATATAAACTTCCCATCGGAGTATCTATACTTCTTATTTCCTCTGCAATCCAAAGTTTTTTTTCTCTTTCAAAGCTTTTTTCATCTATTTTAAAGTCTTTTTGATATTCCTCAAGTTCTTCTACCAACTCATCTGGTGTATTGGTTACTGCATATAATTCTATCACATAATGAGTTTCTATTTCATATATTCTATAAAAACTTCTTGAAAGCATATTTTTCTTTAACCAATGTTCCCTTATTTCTGAAGTCATACCAAGTGATATATTAAATAAACAATGAAGATATATATCAAGTTCTATCGGCTTTATATTTAATCCTTCAAAAACTTGTTTATTTACTTTGTATGCTATTGCCACCCTAGGAATTTCTATATTCATTTTTAAAGTTTCATAATCTTTTGCTACTTGATCAGGTTCTTTATTGTATATTCTTTTAACATCTTTTTTATCCGGATAATAATCCTTTTGATTTTCCTTTATTAAAGACATAGTTTTATTAGGATTTACATTTCCTGTAATTATTAAGTACATATTATTTGGATTATAGAAAGTATTAAAACATAGCTCTAAATCATCTTTTGTTATGCTTGTTATATCTTCGTCTGTTCCAATTACTTTATATTTACTAGGATCGTTTACAAAAACATTTTCTTTTATTTTACTATAAAGTACCCTGTCAGGATTATCCTTATACATGTTTGCTTCCTCTAAAATTATCCCTTGTTCTTTTTTTACTGAATCATCTGTTACATTTAACTCTTTTAACCAATTCAATAAATACAATAAACATTTATCAAAACATTTATTTCCCATAAAATAATAACCTGTATGATCAAGTGAAGTCGAAGCATTAACATCTGTTCCGTATTTAACATAATACTTAAACGGAGCATCTTTTCTATCAAACATTTTATGTTCTAAAAAATGAGCAATTCCAGTCGGAGTTTTATGTTGTTTGTCATCTACTTCAAACTCTATATTTCTTCCCCCATATTTTATTACATACAGGCAAGCATAATTTTTTTTATTTTTAAGTGGCAATATATATACTTGTAATCCATTATCCAATTTTTCATAATAAATATGTTCCCTAAAATTATTTATTTGTGTCTTTTCCAACTTGACCCTCCTTCAGTAAAAATACTGTATTTATTTCTATTTTTTTAGCAACTTTTATTATATCTTCCTTTTTTATATTTTTGATCTTTTCTCTTTGCTTGGCCAAACTTTCATTGTCAAAATATAAATAGTTTAAATAATGATCTAACATAGCTCCTGGATATTCATCTATTTCCCGCATTATACTTAAAACCATTTCTTTGGCATTTTTTACCTCTTTTTCTGAAAAATTACCCTTTCGCATTTCTTCCAATTGAATTTGTATCTCTTCCATAGTTTCTTCTCTATTCTTTAAAGAAATGCCTGCATATATATAAAATATATTATCTAATCTATTTAAACTAGAAGATATGTTATATGCTAGTGATCTTTTTTCTCTTACATTCCTAAATAATTTTGAATTTGGAGAATTACCTAAAATAATATTATAGACTATCCCCTCATATAATTTTTCACTATTCGTTAAATTTTCAAGAGAACCCCCAAGAATTATTTTGCTTTGATTAAACTTTGAATCTTCTTCTTTTAAATCTATCGTTTTATCATACGGAATTTCATCTAATACAAAAGCACTCTTTTTATATTTAAACTTCACATTATCTTTTATTACCTGTTCTACTTCATCAAAATCAAAATCACCAACTATAAATATATCCAAACTATTATTTTTATTAAAAGTCTTATAATAAGCATATAAACTCTCTGGAGTAATTTTTCTTAAATCTTCTAAAGTACCAAGCGTAGAAGCACCATATAATTTACTTTGTCCTATTTGTTCTTTAAATCTTTTGTATGCATAATGAGTTGGATCTTCATTTTCATCATTAATTGAATTTTCCAGTCTTTCATAATTTACTTTAAAAGACTCTTTTTCAAAACCATTATCCTTTATATTAGGATTATTTAATATATCAAATAAAAACTCTAATGCTTCTTTTAAACTTCCATCTTCACAATATTTATCTGCAATTACTGATAAATTTATCTCTGAAATTATTTGAGATCCTCTTCGATAATTTCTTCCATATAAACTAGCACTAAAAAGTTCTTCCCTTTTTATTGCCATTTTTCTTGAAGTATCATATTTTGCAGAAGAAAAAAGAAGATTATTAAACAATAAATTTCTAGCTGTCAAATCTTCTTTTTTTAGTTTATCAGAAAACAACGCCTTTACTAACACTGTTTTAAATTTATTTGTTTTTATTAAATGCAGTTGATAACCATTTTCATTAATATCTTTTATTTTCATAATGCCTCCCTTTCTATTATGTAACAAAATTATGAAATTATAACGACTCTAATACTATAGTGATAGCTTTATCAAGATTATTTTCTCTTTCTAAAGAAGATAATCGTTGATTTTTTATCAAATGGTCTGTTACTGTAAGAACTGCTCCAGCATTTTTATTTAGTTTTTTTGCAATATAGAAAAGTGCAAATGTTTCCATTTCTACTGCTAAAACACTCTTCAAGGGATTCTGCGTTTCACTATAAAAAATATCACTAGTATTTATTGTACCTGATAAAATATTAAAGTCAAGCTTTTTAGCAGATTTAGTCAAACTTTCGTATAAGTATTTTGATGGTTGTTCTTCATTTTGATTTATACCATCATACTGATATGAAAAGTTCGATAAAGTTAAAGCATTATTTGGTATTATTATATCATTCAAACATACATCTTTCTGTAAAGCCCCACATGTTCCTATTCTTATTATATTATCAACATCATAAAATTTAAACAATTCATATGAATAAATTCCCATGCTAGGCATTCCCATTCCTGATGCCATTATTGTAACTTGTTTATCTTTATAAAAACCAGTATAAGCAAGTATTCCTCTTACCTCACTTACTAACCTCGGATCTTTTAAATACTTAGTCGCTATTAATTTAGCTCTTTTAGGATCCCCAGGCATTATTACTGTTTTTGCTATATCTTCTTTTTTTGCTTCTATATGTGGTGTCATAATTTTTCCTCCTTATTCATCTTGTGGATCTTCTAGTTTAACTAGTACTTCACGAGGCTTTGAACCATTTTGAGGCCCTATTATTCCTCTTTCTTCCAATAAATCCACTATTCTTGCAGCCCTGTTATATCCAAGTTTAAATCTTCTTTGAAGAAGAGATGCACTAGCTTTTTGATTTTCAATTACAAACTCTACTATATCATTGTATAATGGATCATCATACTCTTCTTTTTCATTCGATACCGTACTTTCTTTTCTTTCCGAATCTATGTGCTCTAGATTAGTAAAATTTGGATCAAAAGAAGCTTTTTGTTGTGATACTGTATAATCTACCACTTTTAAAATTTCCTTTTCACTTACAAACGCTCCTTGAATTCTTTCCGGTTGATTTTCTCCCATTGGAAGAAACAACATATCCCCTTTACCTAAAAGTTTTTCTGCTCCAGTCATATCAAGTATTGTACGAGAATCAATGCTTGATGATACTGCAAACGAGATTCTAGAAGGAATATTTGCTTTGATGAGTCCTGTAATTACATCTGTTGAAGGTCTTTGAGTTGCAATAATTAAATGGATACCTGCTGCACGTGCCATTTGAGTTATTCTCATAATAGAATCTTCCACTTCTTTACCAGCAACTAACATAAGATCAGCAAGTTCATCTACAATCACTACTATATATGGCATTTTAGGCAATTTTTCATCATCAGGTAATTTTGCATTTTTTTCCTCAATCATCTTATTATATCCAGATATGTTCTTTGTTTTGGACTCTTCAAACACATCATATCTTCTTTCCATTTCCGATACTGCCCTTTTTAAAGCATTTGATGCCTTTCTTGGATCTGTTACTACCGGAGTTAACAAATGGGGAATTCCATTATATATTGAAAGTTCTACTTTCTTTGGATCAACAAGAACTAATTTAACCTCATCTGGACGCGCTTTCATTAATATAGATACAATTATATCATTTATACAAACAGATTTACCAGATCCTGTCGCACCCGCTACTAATAAATGTGGAGTTCTATCTATTTCACACCATTTTACTTTTCCCATAATGTCCTTACCTAAAGCTACTGCAAGTACTGAAGAATTTGTTTGCTTTGGCATTGCCTCCAATGTTTCCCTTAAAGTTACCATTTGTGGCACCTCATTAGGCATTTCTATACCAACTGTACTCTTACCAGGTATTGGAGCCTGTATTCTTATATCCTTTTTAGCAAGTGCAAGAGAAATTTCCTTATTTATAGTAAGAAGTTTCGATACTCTCGTTCCAGACGATAGTGACAATTCATATTGAATTACAGTTGGACCTATATTTACCTCAACTACTTTTCCTGATATTCCAAAATCCCTAAGAACTTGCTCCAAAGTAGCTATATTTCTTTCTATAACTGCATGATCTGTTCCCTTTTTAGACTTCTTACCAGCTTCTAAAAGATCAAGTGAAGGTAATGTATAACTTTTATTTATACTTACTGGAGCCTCAGCAACTTCCACTTTATTTTCCTTCACCTTAGTTAATTCTTTTATATCATGAACTACTAATTTATCATCTTTTTCTTCTATATCATCATTGTGATCCACTATCTTTAATTTTGATTTAGGTATATCCTTTTCTTCATTTACTGCTTGTTCCTTATGTTTCTTTGGCTTCAAGTTCTTAGCAGTTTCTTTACCCTTATTTAGTACATCCTTTATAGATAAACCTGTAAATATCATAAATCCTGAAATCATCAAAATTGGTATTACTATTTTTGTACCTTGAGCTTCAAATAAAGCATAGAAAAGTGATGCAAAAATTGCTCCTAATATACCTCCTCCAGTATTTGAAAGAACTGTATTAAATACTCCAACTTTAACACTTTTATTCATTATTTTCTCTATTCCTAACATTATGTAATCAATAGTTTCAGTAAATATCTTATCAGTCTTCATATTATCTAATACATAATTTTGATGCATTAAAACAACTAATCCTATTACAAATAAATATATACCTATCATTTTCGATGAAAGCAAATTAATATGTTTCCTATTTATTATTATATATCCACCAACTATTAATACTGTTAGTAACAAGAAGAAATATAAATTTCCCACTAGAAAAAGTGCAAAAGATGCAATACATCTTCCAATTGGTCCGTATTTTCCTATCCCAAGTATTGCAATCAAAATAAGTGCTATACCATATAATTCCACTAAATATGTTGGTTTTTCTTTTTCTTTTTTATTTCTGCTTTTTTTCTTAGCCATGGTAAATCCTCCTACTCTCTATGGTAATTATATCACACTTTTCTATAAAACAATATGATTTTAAAGTCATTTTACAGTTAAGTTATCTAGCATATTATCTCTATATCTTTGAATTACATTTAGTATTATAATACACAAACTTATGTTCGTCAATACTCTTTTTTTGATTTAAAATTTTTCTTCATTTTCACTTTTTTTAAAAGCTTCTGCAAAGTAAAAACACCCGACTTTTTCAGTTATAAAATTAAAAAATGTCTATTTTTTGTTGAAAATAGG
>CAVFIB010000070.1:0-5596 GCA_963622385.1 Bacteroidaceae bacterium
ATCGAGGTATCATTTCTAATAATGATAAGGTATCATTTTAAAAAAGGATTAACATGAAGATACCACAAGCTTGATTTTATACTAGTTTTGTGGTATAATTTGTTTGCCAAAGGAGGGTATGTATATGAAGGTAGAGAAAAATGGTTGTAGAGAACTTATTGAAACTTTTACAGAGAATTTACAAAATAACTTGAATATATATGTGGATAATCCAAATATAGAATATGAGTATAAATGGGTAACAAAAGATGGTGCTTGTTATAAATATATAGATAGAATAGAAACAAATGGAAAGTTAAGTGAAGAGGAGAATAGTGTTACACAGGTAACTGATTCGGATTATGTTATAATAAAAACATATGATGGAAAGGAAGTTAAGAGGGTATCGATCATTTTGTCATATGCAATGTATGGATTGTTTACTTCTGCTTTATTAAGTTGTAAAAATACGGAATTATTTCCTGTTTTGGCACAGAATACAAAGGGTTCGTTAGATCATTTTGTAAGTGATAGAGAAGCTCCTAGTTTTAGTATATGTCCTGTGTCAAAATCAAGACAAATAGATAAACAAAAAACTATATAAGAGGAGTGTCGATGTCACCAAATGTTTCATCGTTATAGACACTTTTTATAGTAGTATAAAGTAAAATAAATCCTGCGATAAGGGTCATAATAGAGGCAATAAATTCATCTCTTTGGAGATTGTCTCTATTATTTTTTTGTTTACTAATTAGATAAAATTCATAATTGATATAAGTAAAAACAATGACTAGGAATGTTATGATGATTCTGTTTATGATGGTGAGGTTGTTTTCTAGGAATTTACTAAAGAAAGCACAACCGTTCTTTTTTTTAATATTGTTATATGTCAGTATAATGGATAGTAAAATGGTAATAATAAATATTATGGAAGCATATATTTGTGTATATAACAGTTGTGTTTCTTTTTGATTATTATTCATGTTTTATTATATGAGTAAAAAAATAAAATATTTTAGCACTTACACTTGACAAGTGCTAAAATATGAGTATAATTATAATTGTAAGGAGGAATGAAAAATGAATTTAATACCAAGAAATTTCTTTTTGGATGATATTTTTGATGATTTAGGAAAGGCTAAGTATAATGAAATGAAATGTGATATTTATGAAAAGGATAATAATTATGTTGTAGAAATGGATATTCCTGGATTTAACAAGGATGAAATAAGTGTTGATGTAGAAAAAGGGTATTTAACAATAACTGCTGAACATGATGCTTTAAAAGAAGAGGAAGAAAAAAGTTATATTAGAAAAGAAAGAGTATATAATCAAACAACTAGAAAGTTTTATGTTGGAGATGTTTCAGAAGATCAAATTAAAGCTAACTTAAATGATGGTGTTTTAAAAATAGTAGTTCCTAAAAAAGAAGAAATATCTAATAAGAAAAAAATAGAAATTGAATAAGATCGTATGGTCTTATTTTTTTGATCAAAAAAAGAACTTAGAGAGATCTTTTTGGTGTGTCTAAATTATTAAAAATAAGTTCATTTCTAATAGCAATTCTATCTGATAATTTATTTTTAGCGGCAAGGAATTCTTCTTCTTTAATATCTCCGGATTCAAACATTTTTTTGTTTATTTTGTTGATGAATTCTAAAGAACCAATGAAAAAATCAGTATTATTTAAAAGTTCTTCTTGTAGGGGAGGATCTAGTTCATAGTTTATGGAAGATAAGAATTCTTTACTGGATAAAATAGATGCTTTAAGTAAGGGATCTATTATTTGATAAAATGGAGAAGATACTATGTCTTTAAAGTTTTTGAAACCGTTTTTATCAAAAAATATTGTAATAACTGGATCGGGGTGTTCTGGGGGATTGTTACAGTAGTTTGTATAGAATCTAGAGAAGTGTTTGTCGAAGTCATAATTGTTTTTTTGAAATGTTAGTCTTTTTATGGATCTTTCTAGGTAATTGCGCATTTTATTTGAAATGAAGTCTTTGGTTAGATCAAGTGTCATTGTTTTTGCATAAAGTTCTGCATCTATTTCTGTGAAGAATGAGTCGTGTTCTTTAGAACTGATTCTATATTTAAGGTCTTTTATGTCACAGTAATCAATTAGGAAGAGTTCATAATCGTTAAAGTATTCTCCTCGCTTTGCTTGAACTTTATGTCTTATTTCATGAAAGGTTGTGGCTATTACATCAATGAAGTCCCATTGGTTATGTTTGTTATAGGTACTAAACTCTCCTTTGTCAAAAATAAATATTCCTAGGTTATTTGAAAGTCCTCTGCTGTTTATAGGAAGAGTTATTTGATGTATTCTATGTTTTAATTTAACATGTTTGTCTTTAAGGATCATTTTAGCGTGTTTGAAAGTGTTTATATAATAGTGATCAAATTCTATATTATATTTTTCTTTTTCAGATTTTACAATTTCATTTACAATATCTTTCATTTCATTTAGGGAAAAGTTTCTCATAAGTACACCTCAAGGACATTATAAACAAAATAGGATTTTAAGTCAAACAGATATGAGTTAGGAGACATAGACTTATTCCTACTAGGGTGGGGATAATGATTGATGTGATGGTCCATTTTATACTACTTGTTTCTTTGTAGATGGTAAGGATAGAGGTTCCGCATGGGAAGTGGCATATAGTAAATAGAATAAAACAAATAGCAGTAATGTAATTCCATCCATTTGATGTTAATATGTTTTTGAGTTCAGTAAAGTTGCTGTAATTACCTAGATTAGTGCTTCCGCAATAGATCATAAGAAGGATAGGGATAACTATTTCATTAGCAGGTATTCCTAGAATAAAGGCTAGGATAATTGGACCATCTAGTCCTATATGTTTTGAAAATGGATCAAGGAATTTGGAAATATACATAAGGAGACTGTTTTCTTCTATAAAAATATGGGATAGGATGTAAAGAATGATGCCTGCAAATAGGGATATGTATATAGCACGTCCTAGTACAAAAATAACTTTATCACGGATGGATGAGATAATGGTTTTGATGATTTTGGGACGTCTATAGGATGGAAGTTCTAAATAAAATGATGAGGATATGTTTTTTAGAATAGTTTTTGATAGAATGAATGAGATAATTAAGGTAATAATTACAGAAAACATAATGAAGATAAGCAGAATCAAGCATGATAGGAGAGAGTGGATAAATTTATTTGATATACTGGATACAAAAAATATAGATATGATAACAATTATTGAGGGAAATCTACCGTTACAAGGGGAGAAAACGTTGGTTAGAATAGAAATTAATCTTTCTTTAGGAGAGGAAATGATACGACTTCCGACGATACCACAGGCATTACAACCATAACCCATACACATAGTTAGTGATTGTTTGCCACTTGAACCACATTTGTAGAAGAATTTATCTAGGTTAAAAGCAATTCTAGGGAGAAAGCCTATTTCTTCAAGTAGGGAGAATAAGGGAAAGAAGATAATCATTGGTGGGAGCATTACGGATATAACAAAAGTGATGACATTATATATGCTAAGTAAAAAATCTTTAAAAAATAAAGGGGAAATTAGGTTATATAATTTATCATGTAAAGATGTAAATAGAGAACTGAGTAAAGAAGAGGGAATATTTGAAAAAACAATGGTAAGCCATAGGATAAGCCCAAAGGTTGTAATCATGATAGGAATACCATATTTTTTAGAGGTCATTATTTTGTCGATGGAAAGAATTTTGTTATTGTAGTTATTGTCTTTTAAGGAAACACATTTTTTATATATGGTACTGGCTAAGTTATAAGTGTTATCTATGTAACAATGATTGGTTTTGTTGTTGTAGTGATTGATAAATTCTTTTAATGATTTAATTTGGGATTTGTCTTTAGCACTTATACCAATTACAGGTAGCTCTAGTTCTTTTTCTAATAGTTTTAGGTCGATATTTATATCCCTTTTCTTTGCTTCGTCTAGAAGATTAATGCATATTATGATGTTATCTTTTATATTGCGGGTTTGTAAGGCTAGATTTAGACTTCTTTCTAAAGATGTTGCATCTAGTACTATTACTATGATATCAATGTTATTATCTTTGATAAAGGTACTGGCAATTTTTTCGTCTTTTGATTGTCCGTTTAAGGAGTAGGTGCCTGGTAAGTCAGTAATGTTATAGGTTTTGTTATTGCTGGTATAAGTTCCTTTAGAGATATTTACAGTTTTACCGGACCAGTTACCAGTATGTTCATGACTACCTGTAAGGGCGTTAAAGATAGTAGATTTACCTACATTAGGGTTACCTAGTAGGGCAATGGAATAGTTTTTATTGGTCATGTTTTTTCCTCATGATAATAATATCTTTTGCATCGTTATTTCTAATTGCAAGTACAATTCCTTTGACTAGATATGCTGTAGGATTTCCGAATGGACTTCTATATAAACACTTAATATTAGTGTTATAAACACCAAGATTGATTAAAGTATCACGAGAAGAGCCTTTAACATCATTATAAATTACATAAGCTTCTTCTTCTAAAGATAAATTATTTAAAGTATCAAACATAAATAAAATTCACCTAGTATAATATATGTAGATAATATAGGCAAGTTACCTAAAAGAAAAATAGATAATAGAATAGGATGATGTCTCATGACTAAAAAAAGAAAGGCTACCCCCTCTAAAAACTGTCATAAAAATATGCTAACATCCAAGCGAACATTCGTCTGAGGGGGCAATTATATAACTTTTCAAATAGAAATATAAAGGAATTTAATCCTTATATAATATTAACTTTAAGTATAATTTTTTTAGTTTTAGTAGGTATTATTTTTTATAAAGTAAATACAACATATGCAGTATTTACAGATGTAATAATGGGGACTAAGACAATAGAGATAACGGTAGATAATTGTAGTGTAAATGAGCCAAATAAACCAAATTTAGATACAAGTATGATACCAGTATATTATGATGAAACAACAGAAACATGGAAGAAAGCAGATGAAGAAAATAGTAATAATAATTGGTATGATTATTGCAATAAAAAGTGGGCAAATAGTGTAACAGTAACATCAACTAATAGAAGTAAATATTTATCAGCATCATTAGGAACAGAAATACCAATGGATGATATCTTAACAATGGAGGTTTGGATACCAAGATATAAATATAAAGTATGAAATTATAATGTTGATGGAACAAAAACAAGTAATGAACAACAAATAGAAATAACATTTGAAAAGGGAACGAGTAAAACCAGAGATATAACATGTACTGATAATATACAAGGATCTGGTGGAGATGGAACAAGTGAAACTTGTAAATTAGATAATAAGGTATGTACAGATTCTACTTGTAATGGTAAGACATATACTCATCCAGCATTTATATTTGGAAATAAAGAAATAAAAGGTTTTTGGATGAGTAAATTTGAGCTAAGAAAAGTGGGATATAAGGTTAATGGAGAGTTTAATTTTGTGATGTTTCTAAACCAAATATGGGGTTAGAAAATACTTCATTTAGTTTTTTAGTATTTTAAATTGGTTTGATAATTCAGTAAATATGAATGCTAATAATAATGCATTAGTCAAGTAAAAGTAGACAACTATTTAACATAATTTAATTCTTTAAA
>CAVFIB010000071.1:0-5492 GCA_963622385.1 Bacteroidaceae bacterium
TATTTCTTATAGTTTAATTCTATAATAAAAACAATACTTTTTCAAGTATTATTTTTCATCATTATTGTCTATTAATATAATAGTTTTCTGTTTAATATTTCTTTTTTATTACATCATATCAAATAGAGATAATTGACTTGATTCTGGAAGATTTTTTAATATTCCCATTAGTCTCATTTTTTCTATTAATGTTGTAGATACTTTACATCTTTTTTGGAATTGTTCTATGCTTATGAATTCTTTTTCTTCTCTTTCTATTATTATGTTGTTTGCTACGGTGTCGCCTAGTCCATCTATTGCTCTAAATGGTGGTATTAGAGTTTTTTTATCTTCGTCTATTACGAAGTTCTTTGAGTGGGATTTGTTTAAATCAACATTTCCAAATTTAAATCCTCTTGCTGTCATTTCTAGTGCTACTTCTAGGGTTCCTATTAGGTCTTGTTCTTTTACTGTTAGTCCAAATTTTTTAAGTCTTAATTCTCCTAATCTTTCTTTTATTTTGTCATATCCTAGTTCCATTGCTTCTAAATCAAATGAAAAACATTTTATTGAAAAGAATGTTGCATAGTATTCTATTGGTCTATTTATTTTGAACCACGCTATTCTCCATGCTGCTGAAATATATGCTGTTGCATGGGCTTTTGGGAACATATATTTTATTTTGTCACATGAATCTATATACCAATCTGGGATGTTTGCATCTTTTAAGAGTTTTTTGTATTCATCCCATTTATCTTTCATTTTCTTTTGTCTTCCTTTACGTACTAATTCCATTATTTTGAAGGCGTCTATTGGTTTTATACCATTGTTGCTTAGGTAAACCATTATATCGTCACGACATCCTATTGTTTCTCTGAATTTACATGTTCCGTTTCTTACTAGATCTTGGGCATTGCCATTCCATACGTCTGTACCATGAGATAGTCCAGATATTTTTACTAGTTCTGCGAATGTTGTCGGTTTTGTTTCTAAGACTATTCCTATTACGAATCTTGTGAATTCTGGGAGACCTACACATCCAACTTCGCATCCTATTTGTTCTGGTGTTACTCCTAGGGCTTTGGTTGAGGTAAATAAACTCATTACTTCTTTATCGTCCATTGGTACTGTGTCTGGATCTATTCCTGTTAAATCGTGTAACATTTTAAATATTGTAGGGTTATCGTGTCCTAGTATATCTAGTTTTAATAGACAATCTTCTATATCATGATAGTTAAAGTGAGTCGTTGCCCATTCTGCGTTTATATCGTCTGCGGGATATTGAAATGGTGTAAAGTCAAATATTTCTTTGTAATCTGGTACTACTACTATTCCTCCTGGATGTTGTCCTGTTGTTCTTTTTACTCCCGTTACACCCATTGCTAATCTTTCTATTTCTAGAGGTCTTACCCCTTCAATACCTCTATCTTCATAGTAACCTTTTACGAAACCAAATGCTGTTTTTTCTGCGACTGTTCCTATTGTTCCTGCTCTATAAACGTGATCTTCTCCGAATAGAACTTTTGTAAAGTCATGGGCTCTTGCTTGATAATCTCCAGAAAAGTTTAGATCTATATCTGGTACTTTGTCTGCATTAAAGCCTAGGAATGTTGCAAATGGCATATCTTGTCCGTCTTTTCTTAGTTTTGTTCCGCATGTGCATATTCTATCTGGAAGGTCATACCCACTTGGATAATCTTTTCCATATGGTTTTCCATTTTCGTCTTCGAATATGCTTTTTTTACAATTTGGACAAACGTAATGTGCTGGAAGGGGATTTACTTCGGATATACCAAGCATTGTTGCAGCGAATGATGAGCCTACTGAACCACGTGAACCTACGACGTAACCATCTTTGTTACTTTTTTCTACTAGTTTTTGTGATATTAGGTAAATTGAGTCAAAGCCTCCGTTTATGATACCATTTAATTCTGATTCTAATCTTTCTTTTACTATATCTGGTAAAGGATCTCCATATATGGAATGTGCTTTTGTGTAACATATGTTTCTTATTGTCTCTTGACTGTTTTCAAATTTTGGTGAAAACGGTATTCCTTTTGTATCTGGTATTATGTCGAATTCCTCTATTTCATCTGCTATTTTATTGGTATTTGTTATGACTATTTCTTTTGCTTTTTCTTGTCCTAGAAAATTAAAGTCTTCTAGCATTTCTTTTGTTGTTCTAAGATGCATTGATGGAATAGTTTTTATATCTTTTCTGTTAAGCGGATGTCTTCCTCCCCCTGGTACTTTTTGGTTTACTATTATTTCTCTATAGATTTTATCGTTTCTATCTAGATGATGAACATCTCCGGTTGCTACTATTAGTTTTTTTTGTTTGTCTGCAACTTTTATTATTTTGTTTATATTGTCTTTTACTTCGTCCATGTTTTTAAAATCTGATAGATCTATTAGATGACTATATACTTCTGGTGGTTGAACTTCTACATAATCATAAAAGTTCATTAGGTTACTTAGTTCTTCTTCGCTTTTACTACGTGCTTGTCTAAATATTTCACTGTTTGCACAGCTACTTCCTATTAGGAGACCTTCTCTTAGTTTTTCTATTTCACTTCTTATTATTCTTGGTGTTTTGTATAGGTATTTTGTGTTGGCATAGCTTACTATTTTGAATAAATTTTTTAGTCCTGTTTGATTTTTAACTAGTATATTTATGTGAAATAGTTCTCCAAATTTATGTATATCATCTTTACTTACTAGTTCATTTATTTGACTTGCTTTTTCTATTTTTCTTGTTTTTAGTTTTAGGAGCATTTGATGGAAAATTTTTGCTGTTGCAAGAGCATCATAGTCTGCTCTGTGGTGACCATCTTCGTCAAATTCTATATCATATCTTTTTACTAGTGCTGATAGGCTATGTCTTGAGTATTCTGGTTCTAGTGTTCTTGATAGTTGCAATGTATCGATGAGCATGTTTTTGTATTCTCCTAGGTTATATTTTTGATAAGCCATTTCTAGGAATGATGCATCGAATTTTGCGTTGTGTGCAACCATTGGTAGGTCTTTTGTCCATTCTATAAATTCTTTTACTACTTCTTCTTCAGTTGGGCAATCTTCTAGCATTTCATCTGTTATGTGTGTTAATTCGATGATATGTTTTTCTAGTTTTCTTCCTGGATTTATTAATCTATCAAATGTTTCTAGTATTTCTCCGTTTTTTATTTTGACTGCTCCGACTTCGATTATTTGGTCTCCGCCACCAGCATTAAATCCTGTTGTTTCAAAGTCGAATACTACGTATGTGTTTTCTAATAGGTCTGAATCGTTTTCTCTTAGAATTAAATCTAAGTCATCATCGATCATTGCTAATTCTACTCCGAATAGAACTTTTATATCTTTTTTAAATTTAGAGGCTGCTGGATAGGTTTGAATTGCATTATGATCGGTTATTGCTATTGCTTTATGACCCCATTTTATTGCTCTTTTAATTAGATCTTGAACATTTACTACTCCATCCATTTGACTCATTGTAGTATGGGCGTGAAGTTCTACTCTTTTTTCTTCTTCTTCATCTTTTGGGATATTTTCTTCTTTTTCTATTATTTCTATTGTTCTAGCATTTATTACAAAGTCGTTGTAAAAGTTATTGTTTTTTACGTATCCTGCGACTTTTAACCACATTCCTTCTTTGAATTTTCCTAGTAATTCTTCGTATTCTTCTTCACTTCTTGCAAAGATTCTTAGATACATGCTTGTTGATAGATCGGTTACTTTTAGGGTTAAGGAATTGAACCCTTTTTTTGTTGAAGGTATTATTCCGAATATTTGGACTTCTACTACTATATTATCTAGTTCGTAATTTATGTCATTTAATTTAGTAATGTTTCCTTTTACTTCTCCGAATAATCCTCTTTTACTTGTGTAAGCTTTATTATTAAAGTTAGTTCCTTTCTTGAAGGTATTTTGATTATTAAAGGTATTTTGTTTTTGGATTGGTTCTTCTGGTTTTTGATTTATGAATGTTTTTAATTTTTCGTTATCTATTTGGTTTAGTTCTTTTATTTCTTCTTTTATTTTGATACCTTTTTCTTCGTTTAGTTTTATGTTTGGTAAAGTTTTATAACCAAAATTTTTATAGTAGTTTTGGATACATTTTATTTTTTTGTTTAGTGTTAGTTCTTCGGCTTTGTTGTAAACTTCGATGAAATAGTTGTTTTCTTCTTTTATTAGTCTATCTTTAAACATATCAAAAAAAAGATTATTATTGTTTATGAGGATAAGTATGTTTTTGTAATAATCTTCATATAGGGTAAGGTCTTCGTTTTCTGTTTCTATTTCTAGGGTGTAGGTATATTTATTGTTTGTATATTCTTTTAGTTTATCTAGAAATGTTTTTAGTTCTATGTATTTGAAGTTTGTTTTGTTTTTTATGTGAATGTTCCATGTGTTTTTGTCTTCGATTACTATTATTTTGTCTAGTGTTGCTTTATTAAATGAAGGGATCATTTCTTCGTTGTACCCTATTTTTTTTAGTAGTTTTTCTAGTCTTGCTTCCATGATTTCTCCTTATAATACTTCTATTTTTTCTACTGGTACTAGTTTTGTTTTTAAGATTGTTTTTTTGTTTTTTACTAGGAATGCTATAAAGGAATAGATATCTATTGTTCTTAGGATTTTTTCGTATTTGTATTTTGTTTTATCGAAGAAGATGTTGTCTCTTACCATGTATTTATCGAAATTTTCTTCTTTTACTCCTAGATACATAAGCCAGTAGGGATATATTTTTTCTTTTAAATCTCTTAGTTCTTTTTTTCCTATTTTGTATTTTGATTTGTTTGATATTCTTGTATATAGTTCGTTTGTTATAGCTAGTTCTACTACTACATCTAGGATATCTTTTTCATTTGTTTTTAGTTTTAGTATTTCATGTTTTACTATTTTATAGATTAGATATGTTAGAAAATTATCTTTATCTTTTGTTATTATTTGTTTTCCTATGGTTATAGTATTTGATTTAAAATCTGTTTCTACGACATCTAGGTTTGGGTGTACGATACATATTTTGTAGGTATTTTTTAGGTTAAATTTTAAGATTTGTCCTAGTTCTTTTGTGTAATTTTTTCTGTTTTTATCCCACATTTCTAATATGTTGTTTCTGTATTTCATAGTTTCATGTTTTACTTTTTTGTATTCTTGTGAGTTTTCTATTAAGTTATATATTAGGTTATCATTTGGGATATAGTCATCTAGTGTTAAGAGTATTTCTTCTTTGTCTTTATGGACTAATGAGTATTCTTTTTTGTATTTTATCCATAGTTGTTGTTTTAGATTATGTACATCGTCACTTACTGATGATTGGTATAATAAGTGCCAAATTAATAAATATTTATTTACTATAATATCTAGTTTCATGTTAGAATCACCTACTTATTAATATGATATCATTTTTTTTTGGTTGTAACAAGAAGTTTACTATAAATCAAGAAAAAACTCTTTTTTTGTAATATAAAATCTGAAGTGCACAAATAAGTGCATTTAGTTTTGTAATGGTA
>CAVFIB010000072.1:0-5076 GCA_963622385.1 Bacteroidaceae bacterium
AACGCTCGCCCCCTACGTATTACCGCGGCTGCTGGCACGTAGTTAGCCGGGGCTTATTCAAAAGGTACCGTCACTCTAGTATCATTTCCTATACTAGTCGTTCTTCCCTAATAAAAGAGTTTTACAATCCAAAGGACCGTCATCACTCACGCGGCATTGCTCGATCAGAGTTTCCTCCATTGTCGAATATTCCTAACTGCTGTCTCCCATAGGAGTTTGGGCCGTGTCTCAGTCCCAATGTGGCCGATCACCCTCTCAGGTCGGCTACGCATCGTCGCCTTGGTAAGCCATTACCTTACCAACTAGCTAATACGCCGCAGGCTCATCTTTAAGTGAAGCTTTAAAGGCTCCTTTTAACATTAAATAACGTATCATTTAATGTGTCATCCGGTATTAGCAATCGTTTCCAATTGTTATCCCAGTCTTAAAGGTAGATTCCCACGTGTTACTCACCCTTTCGCCACTAGGTGGAGAATCCAAATCAAATTAAATCCAGTTTTGTGCAAGCACTCCGCTTTCAATAACTATCAATGGGCCACCTCGTTCGACTTGCATGTCTTAGGCATGCCGCCAGCGTTCATCCTGAGCCAGGATCAAACTCTCCAATAAAAAATTTATTTTTAGTTTGAATTCATTTTTAATATTTCCTAGCTATCTCAAATTGACGTTTTGCTCAGTTTTCAAAGATCAAATCTTTTTGATTTTCGCTGTCTTTTTTCTCGACTGCTTATTCATTGTATCAAAAGTTTTTTTCAGTGTCAAGCGTTTTTGCAAACTTTTTTTAATTTTTTTTATTTGCGTTTTCCGCTTGGTTTTCTTGGTTGAAAACGTATTCTATATTAATATGAATTTTGATGATTGTCAATACATTTTTTGTATTTTTTTGTATTTTTTTTGAATAATGCTATTTTTGATGCGTTTTCTTTATATTTTATGCCTCTTTTTGGAAAAAGTTCTTATGTTTTGATACTTTTTGTTGTTACTTTTTTATAAAGTTTGTAATAATTTTCGATTGTTTCTTTGTTGAATGGATATTCTTTTTCTCTTACTTTATTAATTAATATTGTTAATTCTTGTTTTAAAATTTTATCTATATCGTCTGAGTAATTCATTATCTTTTTATGATAATTATATTCTCCTCTATCTAAAACTTTAAAAGAACCATCTGGAAAAACTCTTAAATCTAAATCATAATCTATATATTTTATTGTGTTTTCTTCTATTATAAATGGTGATGCTATATTACAGTAATAATAGATTCCGGTTTTTTTTAGTTGTCCTATTATATTAAACCAGTGATTTTTGGAAAAGAACATTATTGCTGGTTCTTTTGTGTGCCATGTTCTTCCATCTGATTCTATTACTAGTGTTTTATAGTTGCCAAATATCATGTATTCTTCATCTTCGTTTAAGTATGTTGCCTCGTCCCAACTACGATGAATTTTGCTGTCGTGTTTATAACTATGAATGTTTAAGTGATCTCCTAGTTTATATTTTTGCATTTTAATCACTCCCACTTGTATTCATTATATAGTGTTTTGATGAAAATTACAAACTTTATAGAGAGGTTATGTGTTTTTTTGGTTGTTCTTTTTAAGATTAAAAGAAAACAACCTTTATTTTAAGGCTGTTTCTATTGCTTTGTTTAATTGTGTATCATATTTTTTATCATAGTTTTTGTAATAGTTTTCGTTTTGGGTTATTTCTATTGTTGGTTTAACTCCTTTTCCATCTATATTTTGACCTTTTGATGTTTTCCATGTTTCTATTGTGTATTTTATTAGGCCTCCACTTGGTAAGGTTTTTGTTTTTTGAACTGTTCCTTTGCCGTATGATGTTTTTCCTATTAAAGTTGCATTTAATTGCTCGTTTAGTGCTGCTGCTAATACTTCTGATGCGGATGCACTGCTTTCGTTGATAAGAACTGTTATTTTGTATGTTTTTTCTGGGTTTTTGGTTGAGTATTTTATTTCTTTATTATTTTTTGTTTCTATTTGGATTATTGGTTGTTTTTTATTTAGAAAGTTGCTTGCTATGTTTATTACTGTATTTAGTTCTCCGCCTTGATTGTTTCTTAGGTCTATGATTAGATTGTTTATGTTTTCTTTATCTAGTTCTTTTAGGGCTTTTTCGAATTGTTCGTCTGTGTTACTTGCGAATACTTTTATTGTTATATATCCTATTTTTTGACCTTGTTTGGTTATTATTTCTTTGTTTATTGAGGGGATTTCTATTTTATTTGTTGTTATTGTTATTTCTTTTTCTTCGTTGTTTCTTTTTATGGTTAGCTTAAATGTTTGACCTTTTTTTCCTTTTATTTTCTTTGATATTTCTTCGGCGGATAGGTTTGTTACATCTTGTCCGTTTATTTTTAGATATTTGTCTCCTTTTTTTAGTCCTGCTTTTTCTGCTGGTGAATTTTTATATATTTCACTTACTGTTACTAGTTTTCCTTTTTCTCCGGATATTCCTGCTCCTATTCCATAAAAATATCCATTTAGTTCTTCTTTGAATTCTTCTGAGGCTTTTTCATTATAATATGATGAATGTTGGTCTCCTAGGGTTGAAACCATTCCTTGGATTGCTGCTTCTTTTAGGGTTTCTTCGTTTATTTTATTTATATATTCTTCTTTTAATGTGTTATAGACGTTTTCTATTTCTGTTAAATTAACTGTGTTTTTGTTTTTTATTGAAAGAAGGGTTTTCCCACTTCCAAAAAGCATTTCTCCGATTAGTATTCCAAAGACTAGTCCCATTATAAGTATTAATATCATTTCTATTGTATTAAATTTGTTTGTTTTTAGATTTATTTTTTTTAGATAGTTTTTTATTGTTTTGATTGGTTTTGTGTTTTTTATTTTATTTATCTTTTTCATATGTTCACCTTCTACAATAATAATATAACATATTTTTGATGGTTTTTTAACTTTTTTGTTAATAAAAGAAAAATCTATGCTTTTTGCATAGATAATTTTATTTTTGATTTAGTGTTGAAACTACGTTTATTGATTTTGCTACTTCTAGTAGTTCTTTTTTGTCCATTTGATCAGATACTATATAGTATTCCACTCCATTACTTGTCCAAGTATAAGATGTATCTGTTAATGAACCTACTGTGTCTATTAACATGAATGGTTCTCCATATGTTGGTATTATTTCTAGGTCTTTTGATGGTTTTACTGTTTCTTGTACTAGGATGAATGGGTTTTCTCCGGAGAATGTCATTATCATTCTTTCTCCTGATGTTGTTTCTATTACTTCTTTATCTGATAGGGTTGTGTTTGCTGGAAGATATAATGGAAAGATGTTTTCGTCTACTTTTGATGTTTCATTTGTTGTTTCGTTGTCGTTTGTTCTATCACTAGTTGTTTGGTTATTTGATGTGTCTGTTTGAGTGTCTGTTGTTTCTCTATTTTGATCGCTTTTTTCTTCTTTAGTGGTTTCTCTATTTTGATCTGTTGAATCTTCTTGTTGGTTTGTTTCTTCTTTTTGTGTTTTTCTATTTTGATTTGTTTCTGTATTATTGTTTGATTTGTCTTGGTTTTCAGTATTTGCTTCTTCTTTGTTTTCAAAGTTTTTGGTTATTTCTTCTAGACTGAATTCGCTTTCATTAAATGTTGCTTTTTTGTCTATTGTTTTTACACTAAATTCTATATAACTTATATTATCATTGTCTTGAACTTCGACTTTTTTTAGATTGTAGTTTTTGTCTAGTGTTATGTTTTGTTTTGTGTATTTTGGATTGTTTGGATAATTGGTTTTTGTTGTAAAGATATAGTTGTTGTCTTTTTGGGTATATTTATAGTCGTTGTCATTTTCTAAATCTTTTGCTACAGAATTTATTAGATAGCTTTGAGAATTGTTGTCTGGCCAATCGCTTTGGAATTTGAAACTTTTGTTTAGTGATGGGGTTATTACATATACTCCATCATTATTTTTTAAGATTATTTGTTCGTAATTATTGGATTTGTTTGTTAATGATACTTTATAGTTATTGTCTTTTTGATAGTTTACTTCGACATTGTATTCGTAATTGTCATCATTATTGGTTAGTTTTAGATTTCCTTCCATATGATATGATTTTAGTTCTTTTGATGATTTTATGAAGTTATCTCTTATTTCTTTGTCTCCAAGGGTTCCACATCCTGTTAAACATAGTGTTGCTATTATTGCAACTAGTAAAAATATTTTTTTCATTATTCACCTCTTCTTGCTTTCAATTAATTATATTTTTTTTATGTTTTTATATTCTTTTTTTTTGTGAATATTTTGTTTAAAACTAGATATACTATGTAATAAAGGAGGAAAGATATGGAAACACTTCAAAAGGTTGCACTTGTTTTTACTATAATTGGTGCTTTAGTTTGGGGATTAATTGGACTATTTGATTTTAATCTTGTTGATTTCATTTTTGGTGATGGTAGTATTCTTTCTAGAATAGTTTATACTATTGTTGGTATATGTGGTCTAATTAATATTGGATTATTAGTACAAAAGATTGAATTGAAATAAAAAAAACATCTTGTTGATGTTAATTTTGTGGGCTTTGCCTACATTTTTTTTATTTTATTTGTTGTTATTGCTTTTCCATAATAGATTTTATTTCCTATTTTTTTGTATGGTTTTATTTTGTATGTATAGGTTTTTCCTTTTTTGACGTTTTTATCTATATATTTTGTTTTTGTTGTTGTTGCTATTTTGGTATATTTTTTGTTTGTTTTTCTATATATTTTGTATCCTGATATATTTTTTAGTTTTTTGTATGAGATTGTTATTGTTTTTTTTGTTTGTTTTGTACTTATTATTTTTTCGTTATCTAGACCACATGGTACTCTTAAGGGAGAGCCTGTTGCATAGCCTTTTTTTGTTGCGGTATGCCAGTGGTTGTTTTTTCCATGATAACCATATCTTGTGTTATTGCAATAGATTATACTTGCTTTTTTTAGTTTTCCTGGGGTTGCTGTTACTATTTGTGGTGTTATTGTTATTAGACTTATTAATAGGATTATTATTATTTTTGTTTTTTTCATTTTTCTAATCATTCCTTTCCACTTCACTACGTTCGTTTAAGGCACA
>CAVFIB010000073.1:0-5015 GCA_963622385.1 Bacteroidaceae bacterium
GACAAACTACTAAAAATTTTAAATTTACTATTGACTTTTAATAGTTAGTCACCTCGATACTATTATACTATAAAAAATGTAAATTTACATTGATACGCAAAGAAAAAGTTCAACTTATAAGTCAAACTTAAAAAATTAAATCTTGAACAATTATATTTTCTTCTTCATTTTTATTTAATTTATTATATTCCATAATTACATTTATTATATATTGTTCCACATATCTTTTATCTCTTTGCTTTATTTCAGGTGGCAAAACATTTTCTATCTTTTCTTTATTGAAAGATATTTTATCATTTTGATTTCCCTTCTTTTCATTTAATATTCCCTCTAATATGTCAAAATCAATTTTTTTATCTTTTGCAATCTTTTTAATTTTAATTGCCTGTGCATGACTAGGTGTTACCACACAATATTCAATAACTCCTAATACCAGTTTTTGTTCTGCAAATCCTAAATAAGATAATTCTACAGCAGGCTTTATTCCCATAGTAAGACCATTCTTATTTGTTTTCAATACTGTTTCATCAACAAGTTTTATAATTCAGGTATTAAATTAGTTAATCTTATATAGTTTCTTATCGTTTTTTCTCCATCTGAATTATTTTGTGCCATAACTTCGGAACTTCTTAACTTTGGGTACTTAGTACCCAAAGATTTTCCTTGATGTTTTATAGCATCCATTTTCATTTTATAAGCAAATGCCTTTTCACTCGGCAAAACTCTTTCTCTATATATATTAGAATCCACCATAAATATTGTAGTTTCATCATCATTGAGTTCTTTTAATACAACTTCTATTTCTTGTATTCCTAAAATTTCTAATGCTTTCTTTCTTCTATGACCAGATATTAATTCATATCTTCCATTTTCTTTTTCTCTTACCACCATAGGATTCAATAATCCATTTTCTTTAATACTTTTAACTAATTCCATTAATGAACTATCATTATTTACTAAAAATGGATATTCTTTAAAATTATCTATCTTGCTTAGATTAACTTTAATTAATTTATCATTCATAGCCTATCTTCTACTTTAATTTCATAATTTAATTTCCAGTTTAAATATTCCTCATAAGATATTTCATGCTTTTCTCTTTTTATTTTTTGTTTTTTCCATTCTTGTAATGAGGTAATTAATAATCTTATCTCTGGCTTATTAATATTTTTGACTTGTAATAAATCTAATCTATAATTTGGAATATACTCTTCAAACCAAAAAAACAAATAAATTAAATCTTCAGGATTTTTATAATCATATTTCTTTAATGAATTAAAATTGACTTTAAGAAATTTGGCAATATCTTTTACTCTATCATCCTTTGGATTTCTATCTCCTTTCTCATATCTTGTCATCGTTCTTCTTTTGCATTCTCCAGTTAATCCCAAGTGTTCTGAAATTTTGTCCTGTGATAAATGTCTCAATTCTCTTACAAAAGCTATTCTAGATCCTTAAGATAAATCCCTTAATTCAGGTTTTACATACAACAATCGCATTTTTCTTACCTCCTAATTCTTGTCGCATATTATTTAATTTCAACCAAAAAAAGATCAAAATACAAAATATCTATTTCAATCTTTAAAATATATAAACATAAATTACTATTTAATAATACCATACTTAGCACTCATAAGCATAGCACATGGCACTCTATAAGGACTACATGAAACATAATCTATTCCTATTTCTATTAAAAATTTTATACTATCTTCTTCTGCTCCTTGTTCTCCACATATACCTAATTCTATATTTTTATTTATATATCTTCCTCTTTTTATTGCCTCTTTCATAAGAAGTCCCACTCCTCGTTGATCTAACTTTTCAAATGGATTAAATGTTAATATTTTTTTATTTAAGTAATCCTCTAAAAACTTACCCGCATCATCTCTTGAATACCCATATGTCATTTGGGTTAGATCATTTGTCCCAAAGGAGAAGAAATCAGCATGTTTTGCTATTTTATCTGCAACAAGTGCCCCTCTTGGAACCTCTATCATTGTTCCTATTTTAATATCAATATCCTCATTATACGAATCAATTGTCTTTTTAATTACTTCCTTTACATAAATAAGTTCTTGTTCTTCTCCTACTAAAGGAACCATTATCTCTGGCTTTATAACTACTTTCTCTTCTTTTGCCTTTATAACTGCTCTCATAATAGCATTTGTTTGCATCTCTATTATCTCAGGATACGTAATCATAAGCCTGCATCCACGATGTCCCATCATTGGATTAAATTCCTTTAACTCATCTATTCTTAAATTTATCTCCTTTATAGAAATACCAAGTTTTTTTGATAACTCCTTCTTTTCCTTTTCATCTTTTGGAAGAAACTCATGAAGTGGTGGATCTAATAATCTTATAGTAACTGGATAACCATTCATTACCTTAAACAATTCATAAAAATCATTTTCTTGATATGGAAGAATTTTTGATAAAGACTCTTCTCTTTCTTCTTTATTTTTTGATAAAATCATCTTTCTAAAGTTAAATATTCTTTCCTTATCAAAAAACATGTGTTCAGTTCTACAAAGACCTATACCTCTAGCTCCTAGTTCTAGAGCTTTTTTCGCATCTCTATAATTATCAGCATTCGCTCTTACATCTATCTTCATATACTCTTTTATTATTTTCATAAGTTCCTTAAACGAATCATTTGTCCTAGACTCTGTTATTTTTACTTCTCCTAGGTAAACTGTTCCACTTGAACCATCTACACTTACTAAATCCCCTTCTTTTAACTTTTTATTCTTATAAACTAATATTTTCTTTGTATCAGAAACCTCAACATCTTCACATCCGCATACACAAGGTATTCCCATTCCTCTTGCTACTACTGCAGCATGAGAAGTCATTCCTCCTCTTACTGTAAATACTGCCTTTGATAAATTCATTCCTTCTATATCCTCTGGAGACGTTTCAAACCTTACAAGAACTATATCCCTTTCTCCATCTTTATAAGCTTTTTTGACATCACTTGCATTAAAATAAAGCCTTCCAACACCTGCTCCAGGAGAAGCAGCAAGTCCCTTTGTAATTACATCCTTACCCTCTAAATCATTTTCATCAAAGCCTTTATGAAGAATACTATTTATATCATTTGTACTTATTCTTTTTATCACATCTTTTTTAGTTATTAAACCATCCTCAATTAAATCAATTGCAATCTTTATCGCAGCTTGACCTGTCCTTTTCCCATTTCTTGTCTGCAGCATATATAACTTATTATTTTCTATTGTAAATTCCATATCTTGCATATCTTTAAAATGTCTTTCTAAAAGTTTACTTATCTTTAATAGTTCTTGATAACACTTTGGATTTATCATCTTAAGTTCTTTGATCTTTTTCGGAGTCCTAACTCCTGCAACTATATCTTCACCTTGAGCATTTATTAAAAATTCTCCATACAAAACATTTTCTCCTGTCGCAGGATTCCTACTAAAAATTACTCCCGATCCAGAATTTTCATTTAAATTTCCATATACCATCTCTTGAACATTAACCGCAGTACCCCAATCTTCTGGTATATTATTCATCTTTCTATAAAACTTAGCTCTTTCATTATTCCATGATTTAAAAACAGCTTTTATACCATTTATTAACTGCATTCTTGGAGAGCTCGGAAAATTTTCATTTGCTAAATCTTTATATAATTTTTTAAATTCATCTACTAAATAAGCCATATCCTGAGAAGTTAACTCAGTGTCATATTTTATTTTTTTCTTCTTCTTTAAATCATCTATTATATTTTCAAACAAAGACTTATCAAAACCCATAACTACATCACTATACATACTTATAAATCTTCTATAACAATCATAAACAAACCTTTTATCCAGCTTCCTACTAAGTGATTCTACTATTTCATCATTTAATCCCAAGTTTAATATAGTATCCATCATCCCAGGCATCGAAGTTCTAGCACCACTTCTTACTGAAACAAGTAAAGGATTAGTTTTACTTCCAAATAATTTTCCTGTTTCCTTTTCAAGTACTTTTATTTTTTTATCTATTTCTTTTTCTATTGATTGATTTATATTCATGTTATTTTTATAAAAACTTTGACATGCTCTTGTAGTCACTACAAAACCACTTGGAACAGGTATTCCTAAACGTGACATTTCACATAAATTAGCACCCTTTCCTCCAAGTATATCCTTCATATTCCCTTTTCCTTCTTTAAAACTATATACGTATTTCATATTTCCTCCCTTAAAATAAAAGCAATAAATACTTTATCACTTTTTATCTACTATTATATAAGCATTTCCCTCAACAACATAAGACTGAGATATTTTCTTCTTATAGAAACTATTATTTGGATTAGGAACAAATGTATAGTAAGTATCTTGAGATATATAAATCTTTTTATTTGTACTTTTTTTATCTAACTTAACAAACACTACTATCTCATTATTATCCTTTAAAATACTACTAGGAACCTCTACATCCAAAACATTATTATTATAATTTACCCTTATCCCCTCTTTACTTGCTATCTGATATTTAGGAAATTTATACTCTACACCATTTACATAAACATCAGTACTTAAAACCTTAAACTGCTTACTATACATATCTGTTATATAAAAATTAGTTCCACTTGCAAGTAAATTATCAGATAAAGAATAATTAATATAAGTTAATTTAAAAGTACCATCACCTAAGTATTTTATATCCTTAGTAACAAGCATTTCCCCATCACTTAAAGAAACAGAATTTGATTTATACTCAGTATAATCCTTCACTATGTAATTATCATCTATTACTTCTTTTCTAAAAGATAATAATATCAAAACAATACCAAGTAATATCAAAATAATACTTAGAACAAACAAAAATTTTATATAAAATTTACATTTTTCCTCTTTCATATTACTACCCCTTTAGTCTAATAAAATTATATTATATTTATAAGAATTAAACAAGCACTTAATCTAAAAAAATTAAAAAATACGTTACAGTTCAGACTAGAAAATGGCAAAGGCAGGTAGAATTAAAATAATTCTATC
>CAVFIB010000074.1:0-4908 GCA_963622385.1 Bacteroidaceae bacterium
AGGGATTAATCAATAAGAAATTAATTAATATTTCTATAAGATTGATTATACGTGAAGAAAATGAAAGATATATTAAAAGATAGTAATAAGTACAGAAATGATATTAATGATATTTTAGGTGAGGTGTTTAAATATCTTCCTAAATTAAAGGATTGGTATTTGGAACAAAGTGTTATATTTGATGATAATAAAAAGGTTTTATTTAAGGCATTAAGAAATGATCAAAATGAAAAAATTGGTAATCAAATAATAATAGATATTCTTTTAGATACTATATATAATTATAACTTAATAATACAGAATGACTTAGTTAAGTTGACAAAAATATATCAGGAAAAGGATAAACTTATTAAAGAGACGAAAAAAATATCAATTAATGATGATGAAATAACGAGAAAATGTGTGTTAAATGTAAATAATAGTAAAACGAAGTATGAAGAAACATATAATTTTAAAGATGATACAAGTATTGTAAATACTAATGATAGTGATATAAAAGATACTTGTAATAAGTCTTTGGATGAGATTATTAAAAAAATGAAAAATGTTAAGAATAAGACTCTTGTAAGGAGATAAATCCTTGCTTTTTTGATTTAAGTAAAGTTTTATAGTATAATTTGTTTAGGTGATTTATGTGGAAGTAATAGGAATTGTTGCAGAATATAATCCATTTCATAATGGACATAAGTATCATATAGATAAAATAAAAGAAATGTATAAAGATTCTGTTATAGTAGCTTGCATCTCTTCTTGTTTTACTCAAAGAGGAGAATTAAGTGTTTTAAATAAATGGGATAAGACGAGGATTGCTCTTTTAAATGGTGTTGATTTAGTAATAGAGCTTCCTTTTGTGTATTCTAGTCAAAGTGCAGATATATTTGCGAGTGGTGCTTTAAAACTTTTAAATGAGTTAAGGGTTGATAAAATAGTCTTTGGTAGTGAATCTAATGATATAGAAAAGTTATATGAAATAGCAAGTGTTCAGGTTAATAATAGTGACTTTGATAGTGTTGTTAAGAGATATCTAGATGATGGCGATAATTATCCGACAAGTATTTCTAAAGCATTAGATGATTTTGGTATTGAAAGAATGTCTAGTCCTAATGATTTGTTGGGTATTTCGTATATAAAAGAGATAATTAAGAACTCATATAACATAATGCCTGTAACTATAAAAAGAACAAATAATTATCATGGTAATAATAAAGGTAATATACTTAGTGCAACTGAGATAAGAAAATTATATAGTGAAGGTAGTAATATCAATAAATATGTTCCATATAGTAGTAATATTTTATATAAAAATAAAGATTATTTTCCGTTTTTAAAGTATCAAATTATAAATAATTATGATAATCTTGATAAGTATCAGACTACTTCTGAGGGGATAGAAAACAGGATAAAAAAGAGTATTACTAAGGCTTATTCGTTAGAAGATATGGTAAGTTTTATAAAAACGAAGAGATATACTTATAATAAAATAAATAGAATGCTTATTCACATTTTAACAGGTCTTACAAAGGAAGAAGCTCAAGAGGAAATAGATTATATTAGAATACTTGGATTTAATAATAAGGGTAAGAATTATCTTAATAAAATAAAAAAGAATACGGGGATTCCTATTATAACTAGATATAAAGATACAGATAGTCGGCTGTTAGATATAGAAAAGAGGGTTACTTATATATATTCTTTAATAGTACAAGATAATGGTTTAATGCAAAAAGAACTTGAAAGGCCTATTTATGTAGACTGAAGTTCTTTTTTTGTGGTTATAACTATGTAGTAACATTAAATCTTTATTTTTATAATGGTCATTTTATAAGAAGCTAAAAGTTAATGGCCAACTCCTTTATTTTAGAATGAATTATTTTTATTTAACAATCAAAAGTTATAATTCTATGCTATAATGTAGATGTTATAAACCAAAAAAACATTTTATTACAAGGAGGAAATATATGAATAATAAAAGTGTACTAGAATGGTTACAAGAACAATTCTGTGTGGAGCCACCTAAAGTGATTGAAGCTTTAAAATTAAGTCCAAGTGCTCAAGGATATATACAAGGAGCATTGTCTGAAATACTTTTAATACAATATTTATCAGAAAAAGATTATGAAGTACTAAGAATAAAAGAAAAACCATCTGGGGGTTTTGACCAAAAAAAGCCAGGATATAAAGGAGATTTTCTAATAAAGAAAAAGGGCTGCAATGACTATTATGTAGTTGAATGTAAAGGATTAAAAACAAATTCAGAATTTAGACAAAGCAAGACTGATGAAAACACCCATCAAAAAATTATTTCCAAAACACAAGTATATAATAGTTTAAAAAAATATATACATATAGATAAAGACAAAATTTATCAAAAAGGCTATGAAAAATATTTAAAGACAAAAAACAATTGGGAAGAGCAACACCCAAATAAACTTTTTCCACAATTTCGACGGACAAAAGAAAATCCTGGACCAAACAATGCAGATTTATCTTCATATTTCTCTTCAACAGATGAGTTGAAAACTTTTATTAAAAATGCAAACAATTCCCATCTAAAGGAAAAAGCATTCAGAACAGGAAATGCATTATATAAAGTTTTACAAACCCATGAACCAACAACTAGAACCGATTCTGAAACTGGAATAAAGCAGGCAGCACCATTAGTATCGGATTTTTCTATAATGGCAGTAGATTTATTTCTAAGAACAGGAAAACACGAGTTTGTTTTCATGAACCCAAATAAAATATCACATTCTCCAACTTCTCCAAATCATTTATATCAAAACTATATTATAGATATTTTAATTCCAGGGGTGAAAGATACACTCGATATAAAGCATCCTTGGTATAGTAGTATCGATGAGTGTATTAATAGTACTAACCCTAAAAAAGTTAAATACGATGCTACACAAATCGACTATAGAGAAGTGTAAAAGCCACCTTAAGGCGGCTTTTTAATTTTGCAGTAACTTTATAGCTTCATCCCTCAATTCTATTGCTCTTTTTATTTTATTTTCTATTTTTGTCGTTTCTTCAACTTCAAGAATAGGAACTAAAATATTTTCAAAATCTTCTCTGCCAATACAAGGGATGGCCGTGCCATACTTAAATTTTAATACTTGCTTAAAAAAGGATTCACTATTAAAAAAATGTAACAAATAATATGGTGATATCTTAGTAGCTTTCATTACAGTTAGACCATTTGTACATATACAATTTTTGTAATTTTTATTTACCATTGCTTTTGATTGTTTTTTTGTTCCGATTGCATTTCCAGAAACTGCAACTACAAGATCCCCTTCGTCTAATTTGTAGCTTGCCCTGCTCGGTAAATTTTCACCGAGCATTTCAGTACAATTAATTATCTCATTAGTATAAGAGTTTATATCTGCTATTTCAATGTAATTATAAATTCTATCCTTTTCAATTTTTATTTTATTATAATTAAATTCAACTAATTCTTTTAGTGGCAGGCATTTTTTTTGTTTTAGTTTTTCAATATTACGCTTATAAATTGGTGAGTAAAAGCTTTCAGACAATATATATTTATGTTCTATTATTTCTCCAATTTTTACCATATATGCATTATCGTTATACTCTTTATTATAATAAGAATTAATGATCTTGCTATAGTCCTCGTCTATTTTTCCATTTGGTAAAACTAGATTCTTTGAATGTTTTGAAAAAGAGTATCCTAATTTGGTAATCTTACCATAAAAAACTTCATAATTGTTATCAATTAATTGTTGAAGTTTCTTGTATCCTACTTTAGTAAAAATGATAATACTTGACTTTATCCCTGTCCCATAAGGTGTAAATGTTCCATCTGGCAAGGAAATAATAGCATCAATTTTAACATTATTAATTATATATTTTCTGAAATATTTTTGGGAAGGATTCTCAAAATCACCATCCGGCAGGACAATTGCAGCTCTCCCATTTTCTTTTAAAATTTTTATTACCTTTTCAACAAAAAGCAAATCAGGAGTCTGTGATTTTAATACTTTATTCTTTTCATCTAATCCTAATTGATACTTTTTTAAAATTTTTGGATCTAGTATTTTACCTTGCGTACCAAAAGGCGGATTAGTTAAGACATAATCAAAGTTCAGATTGTAATCTTCTGCAATACTATCTCTCACGTCAAAATTAGACTCATTGTACGAGAATTCAAACATCATCCGCATTGCAATCAATTTAATAAGTGACTTACTAATATCGTAAAAATAAACATTATTGATATCATTTTTTGTTATTTTATTATTTTTCGAAATATATTCTAATGCTGTAAACATAAAACCACCGGTACCCGATGCAGGATCGCACCCCAGTTCACCTTTGCTAGGATTAATCATTCTAACCATAAAATCAACAACTGGAGCAGGCGTAAAAAATTGTCCTCGGCTTTCTCTATACGATCTATCAATAATTTTTTGCAAAAGATGTCCTTTAACATCAGAGGTAATACTTTTAAATTCTATATCTCTCAGTTCATTAACCACATACACTATTGTTTCTTTTTTTAAATTAATCTTTTCTCTATGGTCAACAATTTCTTTTAATAATTCTTTAAATTTTCCATATAAAAACCAAATTTTTTCAAGAATATCATTTGATGACAAGCAAGTTGTAAGCTCATTTTTGTCCTGTTCATCTAGTATTTTACAATAAAATATTTTTAAAAATTCATTTAAAACTTCTGAATTACTCAGTCCTTCGTTTGCATATATATAGTTATGTATTTTAGCAATTTTCTTATCAATTAATTCCATTATCATCATCTCCAATATAATGATAACATTTATATGTAATTAAATCAACACAAATGTGTAAAATAAATTTTCATATAGTTGCTCAAAGTTACTACTCAGCCATAAAAGAGACGAATTTTAATTAGTTCGTTTTTTTCAC
>CAVFIB010000075.1:0-4855 GCA_963622385.1 Bacteroidaceae bacterium
CTTTCATATACATATTTATTCCTTAATTCATTATATTTATACTAACATTTAAATCACTATCCATTTTAAGTCCACAACTATTACATTTATACTCTCTTTTATTTAAATCTTTATATTCATCATCTCTATTTCCACACAAACTACATATTCTAGATGATGCATAATTCACTTATACTTTTGAATAGATTATTCTTCTTGCCTTTAATTATCATTCTAACTTTTTTTGAACAATATTTGAATACAATTTGAATTTATAAGCCTTATACATACACATATCCCACCTTGGATAATTTAATTATAACAAATAAAACATATGTTCTTTAACAGCTAATGAATTATTTTCATAACAAACCAAGAACTTTTCCATAAGATAAAAAAGGAATGAAATAAATTTCATTCGCTGACCACTATGTGGTCATTTTGTTTTGTAGTATAATATAATTATGAGTATAATAAACATTTTTGATTCTGAAAAAGACTTATTTAACCATTATCCAAAAAAATAATTTTTATAATTTAAAAGACATATTTAATGAATATTGGAAAGATTTTTTAAAATTTGGTGTTAGTTTTTTCCTTATTTTTACATTAAAAAAGTGAATTTGTTAATAACACATTTTCACTTTTTTCTTTTGCTTTTAAATTTTACCGGAACTCAAAATACTCATTAGCTTTTGTTACTATTTTACAAAAAAAGGGTAATTTATTATAAAGATCTACATTTAATTTTTTTCAAAATAAAAGCTAGTGCATAACGACTAACTCATAAAAACATTACTTATCAATTTCAAAATAATTTCCACTATCAAGATAAAGTATTCCCGTCTTACCTTCAAATTTCGATACCATCTCTTCATACTTATTAAAGTTTTTAAATTTAGGGAGATTTATATATACCCTATTAGAATCATTCATATATAAAATAAATCTATCTTCATCATATTTAGTTGGATCATACTTAATCTGTGATATCTTTTTAATTAAAGCATAATCAATTTTATTCATTTTTTTTATTAATTCATCTAACTTTGTATCGGGTACATAATTTATTAAATATGGTATATCTAAACTATATATATCTTCAGTTTTTATTTCTTTGCCATTTTCTAATACTATTGTATTAGTATCTTCTCTTACTAGAAATGGTTTATAAAATGATATATATATATTAACTTCGAAAAATATATTTTTTCTTACCTTTACTTCCTTTACAAGTGGTATCTGTTTTACATTATCTTCTATATCTCTTGAACTTGTCAAAAAGAAATTTTGTTCTTTATCTAAATCTGTATTTTCAAGAATCAATTCATCACTTACTATATCATTTCCATGTACAATAACAGACTTTATAGGCACTTTAAAAACATATGCTCCAAGTAAGATTAGTACAAAGGAAAAAATTAGTAACCCTATTATTACTAATAAAAATATACGAAACTTTCTTTTCTTTTTTTTCCCTTTTTTTTCCATAACTTACTCCCAATTGAATAATTCTTGTTCTCTATGTAAATCTATGTTATACTCCTTTTTTACTTTATCATGTGCTAAATCCATTAAATCTTTTATATCTTGAGAAGTTGCATTATCTTTATTAATAATAAAGTTGGCATGTTTACTACTTATTTCTCCTCCACCTTTTTTGAGTCCTCTTAGACCAACATCTTCTATGAGTTTTCCTGCATACATCCCTTCTGGATTTCTAAATACAGAGCCTGCAGATGGATACTCGAGTGGTTGAGATGTTACTCTTCTCATTTTTCTATCTTCTAAAAGTTCTATTAGTTCATCTTTATCATCTTTTGTAACTTTCAAATAAGCCTTTAAAATGATATAATTCTTTTTCATAAAGATAGAACTTCTATAACTAAATTCTAGCTCATTTTTATTTAATGTTTTAAATTCTAAATTTTCATCTAAAATATCTACTTTTTCTAAGACTTCTGATATATCGCTAAGATAGGCTCCAGCATTCATATAAACCGCTCCCCCAACTGTCGCAGGAATGCCACAAGCAAAATCAAGCCCCTTATATCCCATCCTAGTAACAGTAATTGCAAGAGCACAAAAACTATACCCAGCTTCTACTTCTATTTTTCCATCTAAGAAATCAAGTTTATTTAAATGAGTAAGTTTTATAATAACCCCATCATAATTTTTATCACTAGCAAGTATATTAGAACCATTTCCAAATACTTTAAAAGATATATTATTTTTTTTTATATAAAGTAATAACTCTTTTAACGAGGATACATCACTTGGATAGACTACTAATCTTGCATTACCACCTGTTTTATAAGTTGTAAGATTTTTAAATGAAACATTTTCTTTATATGAGCCTAGATGTTTCTTTTCAATTAACTCAATTAATTCTTTCATCACTTACATAACCTTTCTATTTCATTATATATTCTAGTAGCACTATCAGGCACTCCAAGTTCCTTAGCAGCCTCACTCATCTTATGATAAAGTTTTATATTGGTAAGAACAGAATCTATTTTTTCTAAAAGTAAATCCTCATCAAAAGCATCTTCTTGTATAACAAATGATGCACCATTTTGTTCTAAATCATTTGCATTTATTACTTGATGATTATTTGCAACATAAGGACTAGGTATTAAAATTGAAGGTATTCCCAAAGCAGTTATCTCTGATATGATTGTTGCACCTGCTCTTGTAATAATTAAATCAGTAAACTTAAGTACTTCACCCATTTTTTCTATATAAGAAACTACCTTTACATTTGAAGGAAACTTACTATCACTTATTTCATCATAATTATTCTTACCAGTTACTAGTAACACTTCATAGTTCTTATTTTCAAATTTTGATACCATATTTACTATTTTATCATTTATAGTAGAAGCTCCTAAGGAACCCATTGTTATTAAAACTAATCTTTTTGTTATAGAAAGACCATAGTCCTTTTTATTTCCCTTCTTAACAGCAAGAACCTCTTCTCCTCTTGGATTACCAGTAAATACTATATTAGCATGTTCAAAATATTTTCTTGAACTTTCCATCGATATACAAACCGTATCAGCATACTTACTTAATATCTTATTAGCCTTACCAGGAATACTATTTTGTTCATGAAGAATTACCTTAACATTTCTAGACTTAGCAGCGAGTACAACTGGCACTGTTACATAACCACCAACTCCAATTACTACATCCGGTTTAAATTTTTTCATTATTTTTTTACACTTCTTTACACCAGACATTGTATTAAAAACAAAACCACATATCTTTTTTATACTTTTAGTAAGACCATTCATCTTTATACCAACATAATCTATTCCTAAATTAGGCACAATATCCTTTTCCATTCTATCAGTTGTACCTATATATAATATTTCACTTTTTTTATCTAATTCTTTTATTTTCTTTATAATACTAAGCGCAGGATATATATGACCACCTGTTCCACCCGCAGATATTATGTATTTCATAAAATCACTCCTATTTAATTATATCATTAATTTAACTCAGTATTAAGGTTTTTTATAAAATTATTACTTGAATATTTACACCCACAATAAGTTTGTCTATATAAATTATACTTTTTTGAAAGAAGAATACTCCTCTTATAACCATCCTTTTTCTTAAAATCTGAATATAAATAAGGAACTTGATATTTCTTTTCTAAACTATATCCTATTTCATTTATCATCTTACTATTCTTATGAGGACTAACAGATAAAGTTGTAGTAACATAATCATAATCATATTCCTTAGCATACATGAAAGTTTTCTCAAGACGAAGAGAAATACACTTCTTACACCTTAATCCCCCTTCTTTTTCATTTTCTAAACCAGAAACACTTTTATAAAAAGAAAGATCATCATAATCACCTTCAATAAAACCACATGAAAAAGGTAATTCTTTTATAAGTCTTTCCTGTTCATTTTTTCTTTTCACATATTCATCAAACGGATATATATTTGGATTATAATAATAAACATCAACAATAAAATACTTAGATAAAAGTTCTAAAACAGAAGTACTACAAGGACCACAACAACTATGAAGCAAAAGCCTTGGTTTTTTCTTTAAAGAGCTTAAAAAAGTCTCAAAATCACTATAAGAATTCATTATTTTCTCCTCTTAGCATTTAACTTATTCAAAAATAAATCACTATTATCATTAAACTTTTCCATTTTCAAAACAATATCCTTTACTTCTCTTAAAGATAAATCATTAATCAAGTTAAGAGATAAATCCTTTTCAGATTCCTTTACACATTGAAACTTATCTTTTTGATTCTTAGAAAGTGAATTATAAAAAGCCTCACTCGTAAGAAAAAGTTCGAGTTCTTTTTGATAACTTAAAAACAGCTCATCCTTTTCATAATCAGAAGATGCTTCTTTTGCTTTTATTGTATTTATTAATAATAAAGAAATAGAAAAAGCACTTAATCCTAAAACTGTACTAATTTTAAGATTATCTTGTAATGTCATAGAAGTACTATTATCACCCGCAACAAGTCCTGATGTTAAAACCCCAAGAGAGCCAGCTAAAACTATATCTTTAAACGATACCAAAGGAGAACTTACATTTTTATATCCATAATGTTGCTCTATCATTAATTCATCTAAATATCTAACATTTTCTTCAGTATTAGCAACACTAATTGTAGAATTATCTCCCAAATTTAAAATAAGCTCATCTCCAGATTCCTCATAACCTCTTAAAAAACTTTTACCATTATTTATAGCATACTTTTTCATTTAATCACTTCTTTCTAATTAGTAAGAATATATTACTATAATTTTTATAAAATTACAAGAAAAAAAGTTACCTTGTTAAACCTTTTTTAAAATGTCACTTATAAATTTTTTTAAAATGTCACTTGTT
>CAVFIB010000076.1:0-4645 GCA_963622385.1 Bacteroidaceae bacterium
ATATGAAGATGGAACACTTATAATAAATGAAAGCACAAAAAATAGAAATACAAACTTATCAACACATGGAAATATAACAAAAGAATATGAAGCGATGAGTGATAACAATTCATATGTTATGGATTATAACAGTCAACTATGGGAAAATGAAAGAAGTTCAATAAAGAGTGTAGAGATAGGGCAAAAAATAGAACCTATATCAACAAAATATTGGTTTTATCTGTTAACTAATATGGAAAAAGGAGATTTTACAAATTTAGATACATCAAATGTAACTAGTATGACTTCTATGTTTTCTAGTGCAGGCTATAGTGCCACAACATTTGAGTTAAAGGGCTTAAATAATTGGAATACAACAAGTGTAATCTCTATGAGTTTTATGTTTTCTTCTGCAGGCTATGTAGCTACAACCTTTAATTTAGACTTAACAAACTGGAATACATCAAGTGTAAAGACTATGATCGATATGTTTTCTAGTGCAGGCTCAAATGCCACAACCTGGTCAGTAACTATTCCAAAAACAACTGGTTCTCTAACCAATACAACTTCTAAATGGTATGGTTCTAGTGAAAGTGTTTATGCATCTCCTTGTAGTGGCAAATCCTTTACTTTATCTTAGTTTTACAATTTGACAAATTCTTTAAAAAATAGTAATATTATACTGACTTAAAGAGGTGATAATATTGAAAAAATATAATAAGTTTGATTACTTAAATATATTCATGATTATCATCTCTTTTTTTGTGATATATTTATTTATTCTAAGATCAGGTAATGTCATATATGGTTCTACTATGGACTACGCTAATCAACACTATATGATTCCTGAATATTTTAGAACATTATTTTATGACACTCATAACTTATTCCCATCTTTAGCACTTAATCTAGGAATGGGTCAAAATATTTATAATTTTTCTTACTATGGACTATTTAATCCTTTGATTTTAATATCCTACTTATTACCCTTTATAAAGATGGTAACATACATAAAACTAATATCAATCTTAGTAATAATATTAGATATAATTATGTTATATTACTGGGTATCTACTAAAACAGACTCTAAAAAAATAAGATTTATATCAGTATTTTTATTTACCATGGCATCTCCTATAATATTACATAGTCATAGACACATTATGTTTGTAAACTATATGCCATTTCTAATACTAGGATTAATCTCTATTGATAATTACTTTAAAACAAACAAAAAACTATTATTAATCTTAAGCATCTTACTAATCATAACAACAAGTTACTTCTTTAGTATTCCAGCCTTAATAGCATTATTCATCTACGCTATATTTATATATTTAAAAGAAAACAAAAACATAAAAACAAAAGACTTTATCAAAAAACATCTAAAACTTGCCTTAGTCTTTATGATACCAATACTAATTTCTGGAGTCTTACTTCTGCCAACCTTAAAAGCTATATTAAATAGTAGATTTGGCTCTTCAACCTTAATCCCCTTAAAAGAACTATTAATTCCCAAAATATCTTTTTCATATTTTCTTTATAGTAGCTATTCCATGGGATTAACAAGTATAACAGTTTTAGCAATAATAAACAGTTTACTATCCAAAGAAAAATCCTATAAATTCCTAGGAATAATCTTTTCACTTATGATGCTATTTCATATTTTTAATTATATATTAAACGGTTTTATGTACCTAAACGCAAAAGTATTTATCCCATTTATACCACTAGGAATCCTTTTAATAATAAAACTTTTAAAAGATATAAAAACAAGTAAAACTAATTTAAAATATCTCTTAATAATAGGAACTATAATAAGTATCCTAGGATGCATAAACTACAAATATTTCTATCTTTATCTAATAGACTATATCCTAACTGCAATAATGTTAATAATCATGCACAAAAAAAACAAACAAACACCTCTTATTATAACCTTAATAATTATAAGCCTAACATCATGTCTAATAGTAAATAATGACGATGAGTTAGCAAACAAAGAAATAGTAAATAATCAGTATGATAAAACAATAGAAAAATTAATAAAAGAAGAAACAACAAAAGATAATAACCTCTATAGAACAGTAGATACCACAAATAATTTATTTAACTCTAATAACATAAGAGATATATCCCAGTACAAAACTACTATGTATTCATCCCTAACAAACAAAAACTATAAACAATTCTATTGGTATACGGAAGAAACAGAAAACCCAAATAGAAACGATGCAATCTTTAGTGACATAGAAAACCCTATATTTAACATAATGTTTGGAAACAAATACTATATAACAACAGATAAAGCCCCAGCAGGATACACCAAAATAAAAGACCAACAAGGCATAAAATTATATACCAATAATGATGTCTTTACCCTAGGATACGCTACTAACAACATAATGAATGAAAAAGATTATAACAAACTAAAATACCCATACAATAACCTAGCACTATTAAATAACATAATAACAAAAACAAGTAACACAAAAACAACTTATAAAAACACTTTAATAAAAACAAGTCCCAAAATATATAATCCAGCAAATGCTAAGGTAACTAATAATAAATATGAATTCAAATTAGACAAAGACACAACCTATAAAATAAATAAAGCAGAAAACAACGGAAATATTAAAATTATTAGATTTAATATGGACTACACAGAAAACTGCAAAATCGGAGACACTATGATAACAATAAACAATGTATCCAATAAACTAACATGCAAAGGCTGGAAATATCACAATAAAAACTATATATTTACTTATGTTTTATCACCATCTGAAAAGCTAAATATAAATATATCCAAAGGACAATATATAATCTCTAACATAGAAACCTATGAAATAAACTATAACGACTTAAAAAACATAAAACAAACACATGATGAATTCAAAATAAACAAAAAAGAAACCAAAGGGGATATCATAAAAGGAACCATAAACGTAACCAAAGATAACAGTTACTTTAACCTTGCAGTACCTTACGATGAGGGTTATAATATATACGTAGATGGAAACAAAACCTCATATGAACAAACAAATACAGCCTTTATTGGCTTTAAAATAGATAAAGGTTTCCACAGAATAGAAATAAAATACACTTCACCATGGTTAAACATAGGAAAAATAGTTTCCATAATTGGAATAATAACTTTAATACCAGTTTTTATTTTAGAAATAAAAGGAGCAGTAAAAAATGAAAAGAATATCAATGGTAGTACCTTGTTATAATGAAGAGGGGAATGTAAAATTATTTTACGATGATGTCGTAAAAACTTATAGTAATAATAAAGATTACGAAATAGAATTAATATTTGTAGACGATGGTTCAAGTGATAATACCTTATTTGAACTAAAAAAAATTTCCAAAGAAAAAAAATTCAACATAAAAGTTATCTCATTCTCTAGAAACTTTGGAAAAGAATCCGTCATTTATGCAGGCCTAAAAAAAGCAACCGGAGATTACACAGTTCTAATAGATGCAGATATGCAACAACCACCATCACTAACCCTTAAAATGGCCTCTATTCTTGATAATGATGTCAATTGCGATTGTGTTTGTTATTATCAAAATAACAGAATCGAAGGAAAACTCATGACAAAAGTAAAATCTATGTTTTATAACATTATGAATAAATTATCAGAAGTAGAACTAAAAGAAGGCGCTAGTGACTTTAGAATGTTTAGAACCAATGTAAGAGAAGCTATTTTATCCCTAGAAGAATACTGTAGATTTACAAAAGGCATCTTCTCTTGGGTTGGATTTAATACTTGTTATTTACCTTATACTCCAAACAAAAGAGCTTCAGGTAGTTCAAAATGGAAACCCTATAAACTTATGAAATACGGCCTTTCTGGAATAGTTTCCTTTTCAACAAAACCACTTAAATTCGCAACATTCCTAGGATTTATCCTATCATTCTTATCAGTATTATACTTAATAATAATCATTATACAAAAATTATTCTTTGAAATAAGTATCCCAGGATATCCCACTATAGTTACCTGTATCCTCTTAATCGGAGGAATACAACTATTCTGTTTAGGAATAATCGGAGAATATATCGGAAAAATGTACATGGAAACAAAAAAAAGACCCGTTTATGTCATAAAGGAAGAATTATCTAATGAAAAATAAAATAATCAACTTTTATAAAAAATACAAAGAAATAATAAATTACCTCATAATCGGAGGTTTAACTACCATAGTTAGTCTTTTATCCTTTTATTTAGTCAGAATATTTATCTTTACTTCAAATACCCAGTTTGATATACAAATATCAAATGTTATATCTTGGATATGTGCAGTACTATTCGCATTTGGAACCAATAAAAAATACGTATTCGAGTCAAAAAGTAAAGGAACAGAACATTTTAAAGAAATGCTTAAATTCTTTTTATCAAGAGTTACAACTTTACTTATTGATATGAGTTTTATGTGGCTTTTCACTTCACCTTTAAAAATAAACGACAAAGCATCAAAAATAATAGTTCAATTCATAATAGTAGTACTTAATTATGTATTTAGTAAAGTTTTTGTCTTCAACAAGAAACAAAAATCAAAAAATATAAAAGAATAATTTAATAAAGTTATATTATAAAAAAATAAGTAGAAGAGTAGCATCTTAAAAAGGTGTTATTTTTTTATAAAAGTTTTT
>CAVFIB010000077.1:0-4529 GCA_963622385.1 Bacteroidaceae bacterium
CATATTTATACTACTTTCTTATTTTTTTTGAATTATAGGTCTGAATAGTTACAAATTCTTTGTTAAATAGATTTGGTATTTATTTTGTTTTTTTTATGTTTGTGATATAATTGGTATGTAAAGAAAAATATTTGTATATATTTTATTTGTTATTATATAATATGAATGGAGGAATATAATGAATATAATTGATGTTGCTATAGTTATGCTTCTTCTTTTAGGAGGGGTAACTGGGTTAAAGAATGGATTTTTTAAGCAAGGGGTAGTTTTAATTGGAACAATTCTATGTTTTATACTAGCTTGGGTTTTTAAAGATATAATTGCTAATTTTTTAAGTTTTACATTACCGTTTTTTAATTTTATTGGACCTTTTGAGGGATTAACTTCTCTTAATATAGTTATGTATCAACTAATTGCATTTATGTTATTACTTTGTCTTTTCTCTTCTATTTTAGCAGTTGTTATAAAGGTAACAGGATGTTTTGAAAAGTTTTTAAATATGACTATAATTCTAGGAATACCTTCTAAAATATTAGGTTTTATAGTTGGAATACTTGAGGCTTATGTAATTATTTTTGCAATTTTGTTTTTCTTAAATCAACCAGCATTTAATATAGATATAATAAATAAATCAAATTTAACTCCAAAGATAGTAAATTCATCTCCTGGTTTATCTAATATAGTAGGAGATATGAATGATGCGGTAAATGATATATATGATATAACAAAAACGTATAATAAAAATCAAAATAAGAAATTATTCAATAAAAGGGTAGTGGATTCGTTATTAAGACATGATGTTATAGATAATGATTATTTAAATAAACTAAGAGAAAAGGGAAAAATTGATTATTAAGGAGGATTTATGATAAGAAAATATAATAAAGAAGATTTAACTAAATTAGAAGGTGTTTACTTAATAGATTTTTATGCTGATTGGTGTGGTCCTTGTAAGATGTTAGGACAAGTACTAGAGACTATGGAGGATGTAAATATAATAAAGATAAATGTGGATGAAGAGGAAGATCTTGCAAAGAAATATAAAATAATGTCTATACCAAATTTATTAATCATAAAAGATGGAGAGATTAAGAAACAATTAATTGGTTTTAGATCGAAAGAAGAACTTTTAAAGGAAATAGATAATGTAAAATAGAAGTTATCTATTTCTTTTTATTATAAATTTCTTGAAATGAGTATAAAAGTATAGTAAAATGATATTGTAATAATAGTAGAGGAGTATGAAAGATGAAAGAAAAAAAGAAAAATTCTCTTTATAAATATTTGCAAAAAGATATAAAAGATTTTAATAAGTACATATTATCCCTTGTTTGTATAGGGATCTTAGTAGGGGCAGGGCTTTTGTCTTATTATGTAACAAGTTCATATGCATTATTTAGTGATACAATAATGGGTACTAAGACTATTGAGGGGACTGTTAAATTAAAAAATTTAGATACAAGTGGTGCGAATGAACCTGTTTTAGATGATGCAATGATACCAGTATATTACGATAGTGAAAACGATATATGGAGAAAAGCAGATGAAAATAATTCAAATAAAAATTATAAATGGTATGATTATGATAGTAAAATGTGGGCTAATAGTGTAACGGTATCAAGTACTAATAGAAGTAAATACTTATCTGCTGATAAAGGAACAGAGATTTCAATGGATGATATATTAACAATGCAAGTATGGATACCAAGATATAAATATAAAGTATGGAATTATAATGATGACGGAACAGTATCAAGCAATCCGCAAGAAATAGAAATAACGTGGGAAGAAGGAATATCCAAAACAGGAGAAATATCTTGTGAAGATGCAATAAGTGGAACAGATGGAGATCCATCAGAAACATGTAAATTAAAAGCAACAAATGAAGTATGTACAGACGATACATGTAATACCAAAACATATACACATCCAGCCTTTACCTTTGGAGATGATGAAATATCAGGTTTCTGGGTAGGAAAGTTTGAACTTACAGGAGAAATAGATAGCATTACAACAAAACCTAATTTATCTAGTTTAATAGATTTTGATATAAGTACATTTGAAACCAACATAATGAATATGAAAAATAGTGGTAATAGCTATGGCTTAAGTACATTTACTGATACGCATATGATAAAAAATAGTGAATGGGGAGCAGTAGCATATCTATCACATTCAAAATATGGAACATGTACAGATGGTACTTGTAATGAAATAGGAACAGGTAATGCTTACAACACTACAACTGGAATGGTTGCTTCAACAACACATAATATATATGGAGTTTACGATATGAGTGGGGGTATATTAGAGTATGTAATGGCTAATAGTATAAATGCAAGCGGAACTGCAATGTTGCCAGAAAGTTCTGGTTATACAGCTTCAACATATCCTAATAGTAAATATTACGATAAATATAGTTATACTAAAAGTTCTACGACAAGAAAAATAAGTAAAATAGGAGATGCAATAAAGGAAATATATAGAACAGGAAAGCTTGGTTGGTATGAAAGCTCATCTAAGGTTATATATGGTAATACTTCCTGGTTTGTTAGAGGAGGTGCTTTAAGTGCGGGAAATCTTTTTGATTCTGATGCAGATCAAGGTGGAACGGATCATGATTATTTTTCTACTCGCCTCATAATAACCCCACAATCATAAACTTAAGTGTGTTAACTCACACTTTTTTCTTTGTTCTATTTTCATCTTTCAATAATATAATTTATTAGTAAGGAGGAATAAAAATGAAACAAACTATACCTTTTAAAAAGGACATAACTTTTAAGACAAAAATTGGAGAATTAACTGCTATATCTTTAGATAATGATTTAACTCTTAAGGGAGAGGATCTGATAGTAGGTAATTTTTATATAAGTGGTAATTATAAAATACTTGAGGGATCTTTAGAAGAGGAATCATATAGTTATAAGATACCTTGTGAGATTGCTATAAGCGAAGAATATGATACTTATGATGCTACTATAGATATAGATGATTTTTATTACGAGATAATTAATGATGAAATTTTAAGGGTAAATATAACAGTAGTCATTAGTAATCTTGAAAGAAAGGAATTACCAGAGGAAAGAAATGTTCAAGAAGAAATAGAAGTATTAAGAGATGATCCTGATGAGGAGGAAGTGGAGGTTTTAAGGGATGAAGATGAAAAAGAAAAAGATAATGAAGTTATGAATGTTTTTAAAGAGGAAATAAAATTACCTTTAGAGGATAATAGTGATATTAAAGTGATAGATAAAATGGATAATGAAAGGAATTCTTTTTTGAAACAAAAAGATGATGTTAGTAAACAAAGTGATACTTATTTAACTTATAAAGTATATATTTATAAGGAAGAGGATACTATAGAGAAGGTTCTTAGTAAGTATAAAATAACCAAGGATCAGTTAAGTGATTATAATGATCTAGAAGATATTATTCCTGGTTCTAAATTAGTGATTCCTAGTTCAAATGATTAATTATAAACAGTTAAAAGAAAATGGGATAATTCCTAAGACGATAAAAAAGATTAATAAGTCTTTTTTTGTAGATACGGGAAATAGTAGGTATATATTAAAAAGAAGAGATTCTTCGGTTGATAAAAAGTTTAATTATTTGCTTTCAAGAGGGTTTAATTATTTTCCAGGACATAGTTCTATGAAAAATTATGATATATATGAATATATTGAGGAAAGTGCTATATCAAAAGAAGAAAAGTTAGATGAAATGGTAGATTTAGCAGCGTTATTACATATGAAAACAACTAGATACAAAACTATAGATTTAGATGATTATAAAATAATATATGAGGATATAGATAAGGAACTAGAATATTTAAATAATTATTATATGTCTTTGAATGATTTAATAGATAATGAAATTTATATGTCTCCTTCTCATTATTTATTGGCTTTAAATATATCGAAAATATATAGTGCTTTATCATTTTGTAGAAATGAACTTGATAATTGGTATGATATGATAAAGGAAAGCAAAAAACAAAGAGTAGCACTTACTCATAATAATTTAGACTTATCACATATTATAGTAGGAAAGCATCCATATTTGATAAGCTGGGAAAAATCTAAAGTGGATATGCCTGTTAATGATTTACTTACTCTTTATAGTAAGTATGTAAATGAAACTGATTTTTTAATTCTTTTGAATAATTATCAAAAAAGGTATCCTTTAAGACAAGAAGAATTGAAACTGTTTTTTATAAAAATATCAATTCCAAAAAAGATAGAGTTTAAGGAAGATGAACTTGAAAATACAAGACTTGTGAATGAGGTTTTAAGAAAACTAAAAGAAGGGGATAAGATAATAAGACCATATTATGAGAAGGATGAGTAAATAACTATGTATTATTTAATGATTAGAAGAAATGTCAGGAAGATGTTTCTTTTTATATGATTAATTTTCTTGTTTTAAAATCTGTCATTTATTTGACAAAATTCTGATAAAAGTAATTAAAGCATGTGACTTTTAAGTAAAAATGTTACATGTTTGCGAAGCAATTTCAAGTAAAAATG
>CAVFIB010000078.1:0-4450 GCA_963622385.1 Bacteroidaceae bacterium
GTTAGTTATCTACTTAATAATTAAAAAGGTGACATTTTAAAAAAATTTTAACATATCTTTTGATAAAAAAATGAAAATAAATGAATAATCTGAAATAGGCAAATTATATTATACGAAACATTTAAAATTATATATAAGTTGTGTTTTGAAATATCAAAACATAATAAAACCCTTGATAAACAAGGGTAATAATCAATATTGGTGATCCCTCAGGGGCTCGAACCCTGGACCCACAGATTAAGAGTCTGTTGCTCTACCAACTGAGCTAAGGAACCGTGACAATATTAATTATAGCACATTTTTTAAAAAAAGAAAGACATATTGTCATTTTTTTTGTTTTTTTGTGAATTTTTGTAGATTTTTATTTGAAAGTCCGTTTTAATAAAATAACGGAATTAAGTCTGATTATAGTATAATATATATCGTTTCTTTGTAGTTATAAGGGAAAATAAAAAATGAAAACATGGAAACATATGAGCGAAGATAATAGGAAAACTATTTGTTCTTGTATCTCACACAACAAAAAGTTAATTGAAATAAGTAAAATTATAAATTATGATTCTAGAGCTATTTCTAGAGAAGTTAAAAGAAATAGAAAATCTGTTGATTATACTGACAAAACTGAAAGTAAATGTCCTAGACTTAACCGTTGGCCTTATGTTTGTACTAATTGTAAAAACAAATATAAAAATTGTTCTTTTGTTAAATTTATATACGATTCTAAAGTTGCTCAAAGAAAAGCTGATGCTAATCTTATTAATTCTAGGAAAGGTATTGATTTAGATTCTGATGAATTTAATAAATTAGATGAAATCATTAAAAAAGGTACTGATGAAAATAAATCTATTTATCAAATAAAAATAGAAAATAAAGATTCTATTAATAAATCAATTACTACACTATATAGATATATCAATAATGGTTATTTAAAAACCAAAAGAATTGATTTACCTTATGCTGTTAAATATAAAAAAAGAAAACATAATAAAAAGTATGAATATACTGACAATAAAATTGACAGAAGTAATCATACTTACCTTGACTATTTGTCATACGTTCACAAAAATCCAAACTGTATAGTTTAGAAAATATAATTGGAACAGAATCCTTTAAAAATTTAATACCTGTTATTTTAACAGATAAAGATCCTTGTTTCAATGATATTGAAGGTATTTGTTTTTCAAAAATAACTGGTGAAAAAAGAAGCGAATTATTCTTTTGTGATCCTTATGTATCCAATCAAAAACCTCATGTAGAAAACATCAACAAACAAATTAGAAAATTATTCCCAAAAGGAAAGTCGATAGACAACCTCACAAAAGAGACCGTAAGAAATCATAATAAACCTTACTAAATACACCTATTAAATCTTTAGATGGATATACTCCAAAAGATGCATTTATTACAGTTTATGGCGAAGATTTATATGATAAAATTTTTGATATTGTCAATGACGAACGTAAGTGAGTTCATCTTGATCATTGACAATAGTATAAAAGAGGCAATAAATTTGAGAAAGAAAAGAGTTTGTAAAAAAACGGACTTTAGTCTAAAAATTTGCGTTTTTTTATATTATAGAGCTAGATTTAAGTGGAAAAATCAATTTTTTTAAACTAATATTCATCCAAAAATGATATTTTCTTATTCTTTGTTTTATATCCCAGTACTGCATCTATATTTATATTCTCACTACTTTTAAAGATATGTATATCTATGTTTTTATCTATCTTTCTTAACGATTCTATAAGCTCTTTTACTTCTCTTCTTTTCCCCGACTTAGACTTTGTAACACTACATGCACAATCTAAGAAATTTAAGTTACAATGATGTTTCCATGATATTATATCTTTTTCTTTTATAAAATAAAGAGGTCTTATTAATTCCATATTCTCAAAATTTGTACTTTTAAGTTTAGGCATCATAGTTTTATATTCTCCAGCATAAATTATGTTTAACAATATAGTTTCTATCACATCGTCAAAATGATGTCCTAATGCTATTTTATTACACCCAAGCTCCTTTGCTTTAGCATACAAAAAACCTCTTCTTTTTCTAGCACACAAATAACAAGGTGATGTTGTATCTTTAATCTCATCAAATATATCACTTTTATATATTGTTGCATCTATTCCTAATTTTTTCAAATTCTCTTTTATTAAATTTAAATTTTCACCTCTATAACCAGGATCCATTATTATAAATTCTAAATCTATTTTATATTTACTATGTCTTTTAAGCTCTTGCATGCACTTTGCCAAAAGAAATGAATCCTTTCCTCCAGATATACATATTGCTATTTTATCATTATCCTGAACTAGGTTATATTCCTTTACAGCTTTTAGAAATTTCCCATATATTTTTGATTTATAGGTCTTTATAATACTTCTTTCTATGTCTTTTGCTTCCATATTACTTTATTTCTCTTGTTATTTCATTTAATTTTACTCTATTTTGCATTCCAGTTTCCATATTTTTGATTGTTACTAAGCCTTGTTTTTCTTCATCTTCTCCTAAGATGCAAACATATGGAATTCCTAATCTATTAGCATATTTAAGTTTTTGTTTTAAATTCTTATCCTCGTAATAAACATCACATATGATATTTTCATCTCTTAAGTATGATGCAACCTCTTTAGCATATATTAAATTTTCTTTTTGAAATGGTATCACTAATACTTTTGTCAATGTCTTTGAACTAGAAGATATTATCTTAGCCTCTTTTAACTGATAAAATAATCTTGTAAGTCCTATTGAAATACCTACTCCACTTAATGGTTTATCTATATAATAATCAGTTAAATTATCATATCTACCTCCAGAACAAATACTTCCAAGACTAGGATAATCATTTAATGTTGTTTCATAAATAGTACCCGTATAATAATCTAAACCTCTTGCTATTGTTAAGTCTATTACATAGTAATCTTCTGGTACTGAAATTTTAACCATATCTAAAACTTGTTTAACTTCCTCTAGACCCTTATTAAATGTTTCATTTTCAATGTTTAATCCCTCAAGCAAAGATATAATCTCATCATTTGTCCCTTTTATATTAACAAATTCTAATATTTTATCTATCTTGTCTTCAAAAATAGAAATCTTTTCAAGTTCATTTTTTACTTCATTTTTCCCAATTTTTTCTAGTTTATCAATTATCCTCAAAACTTCTACTGATTTACTCTCTAAATTTAAATATGTAAATAATCCATTTAATAGTTTTCTATTATTAATACGAACTTTAAACTTTCCAAAATCTAATTCTTTAAATGTGTTATAAATTACCTCGATCATTTCTGCGTCATACATGACACTTATATTTTCCCCGATTACATCTACATCACATTGATAAAATTCCCTATATCTTCCCTTTTGAGGTCTTTCACCACGATAAACTTTTCCTATTTGATATCTTTTAAATGGAAAAACTAGGTCATTATATCTCATTGATACATATCTTGCAAACGGTACTGTTAAATCAAATCTTAGCGATATATCATTCTCACCTTTTTTAAAACGATATATTTGTTTCTCAGTTTCTCCCCCCGCTTTTGCTAGTAATACTTCAGATGATTCTAGTATTGGAGTATCTATTGGTAGAAATCCAAATTTTTCATATGATTGTCTAATTTTATCTACTATTTCATTAAATAAAATTTGATCTTCAGGAAGCAGTTCCATAAATCCTGACATTATTTTTGGTGTTACTTTATTCATAATTATTTTCCTTTCTAAAAGTAAAAGCAGGTGTTACGCTGCTTGTTTTAAGACTCTTTGTAAGCCCTTTTCATTAACTTCTTCTATATTTTCTTGATAATTTTCTATACTCTTTATTTTATTTTGTTCATGATTTTTTATATTATTTACAAGTCTATAATTTTCTTCAAAAGGTATTGCTACTTCTTGTGATAAACTATCCTTTATCTTATTATAACTATCTATAGCTTTAATTAATTTATTCTTAGATGTCTTATTTAAATTAATATTCTTATCTTGTTTATTCACAACTTGATTATAGATCTCACATAAACTGTTATATGTCTCATCAGCTTCAGGATTAGTACCTAAATTCTTTCTTAAATCAAGCCCTGCTTTAAAAGTAAAAGTAGAAATTCTTTGAACTTCATCTATACCATGCACTTTTCCAAAGTTCTCTGCTTCGAAAAAAACTGGTTTTTGATTTACACCATAATATACATGATAAGTAGGTGTCTTTTTCTTATAATTCTTTCCTTCAACATAAAAATATTGAACATCATTTCTATTTAGTATAAAAGCACTTGGTACTTCATATTTCATCGTACTTCCCCCTAGCTATATGGTTTTTGTTTTTATGCTTTTATATTCTATCATTTTTAGCGATTTTTGTCAATATTTATGCTAATATTCAGTAAAAAAGTGTGACTTTTAAGTAAAAATGTTACATTAAAAAAGTTCAATTTTAAATTAAAAT
>CAVFIB010000079.1:0-4389 GCA_963622385.1 Bacteroidaceae bacterium
TTTGTTTGTTATCTATATTATAAATCGGTATCATTTTAACTAATGTTTAACAGAATTTGTTATTATATTTGGTTTTAAAAAGCTCTAAACTTTTGTGGTTTAAAGCCTAATTTTTTATATCTTTTTTTGTAAATATAACATTGCTTATTCCGTATAATATTAAACTCCATATTAAGAGTACTATATTTGCTGTTTTTAGGGTATAGTAGGATTCATATATATAATAATTATCTGTTAATGTAAGTGGATTTATAAATTGTGAGTAATCTAAGTATGGTAAGAATGTTAGGTTTATGTATGGAAAACTTATTAAGACTAGTATCATTGTAATTATTCCATAACCTAGTTGTAAGAAGATTGAAAGTCCTACACTTAGTGCTGTATTTCTTGTTATGGTTGATAGGAAGAATGCTATTAATCCTGAGAAGATAACTGGTATTAAAAGCATAAACATTTTTCCTATGCTTAGCAAAATATAGCTTGTTTCTTTTACTATGTTTTTGTTTATTATTAAATCTTTTATAAAATAATCTTTGAAATTATATAGAATTCCATTTGTTATGAATGATGCTAAGTATGTTATTAATGATAATCCTATTGTTAGAAGTACTATTGTTAGGAATTTTGAAAGAAGTATTTTCCATCTTTTGTTTGGTCTTGTTACAAGTAATCTTATTGTTCCTTTTTGAAATTCTGATGCTACTATGGAACCTGATATTATTACTACTATTAAACTTAAGAATGCTACATTGTTGCTTACTATTTCATTTAGAGATGTTCTTGCTCCTTGTTTGTTATAATTTATGTTGTGATTTATAGCATACCATGATTTTTTTATTTGTTTATCTAGTTCATTATTTTTGTCTTTTGTTATTTTTATATAGTTTTCATATGTTATTTTGCTGTTTTGTTTACTATACTCTACTTTACTTATAGGAGTTTCTTTTTGGTTATAGTAGTTTACTATATTTTTTGCTTCTTCTACTCTGAAATCATTTTCATCTTTTATATTTAGATCTATCAGTTTTTGATAAACTTTTATTATATAATTATTGTTTTTATTTGTTTCATCTTGTTTTAAGACTTCTATTTCTTGTTTTAAGTATTTTGTATAATCATTTTCTTTTATTTGGTTTTCTAAGTTTTTGATTATTTTTTGTTTTTCTTTTTGTAGTTCTAATAGGTCTTCTTTTCTTAGATCTTTTTTGTCTAGTGCATCTAGATTATATTCCTCTTCAACTGCATCATAGTTTTGTATTTTGGAATTTAACATATATGATATAAGTACTAAGTTCATTTTTTCTCTTGAGTATTCATCATATAGATTTGTTCTAAATTCTGACGGTTTTTGTTTAGTATCTTGATTTAGATATTTATTTATTATATCTATCATTACTTTATTTAAATCATTTGTTAATTTATCTTCTTCTTTTGATGGGTTTTCTATTAAATTATCTTGATATACTGTTAGGTCTTCTTTTGTATAAATTGTACTTTGATCTTCTTGATTAAATACTTTAAATAAGATTGGGATTCCTATTGCTAGGACTAATAGAATTATTAAGCATATTTTAAAACTTAATTTTTTTGTTTGTTTTATTATTTCTGCTTTTGTTAAATTTAATATTTTCATCTTAATCACCTACCTTATTTGTCCTTTCGTTCCTTGTGTTTTTTCTATGAATTCTTCTTCTAGGGTTTTTTCTTTTTGTTTTATTTCATATACGTTTATATTGTTTTCTACTAGAAGTTTGTTTACTTTTGGAATTTCTTCTTTTTGAAGTTCTAGTTTTAGTTTTTGGTTTTCTATTTTGGATACATAGCCATTCTTATTTAAGTAGTCGTTTGCTTCGTTTGTTTGCTTTACTTCTAGTGTTATGGTTAGTTTTTCTTCTTTTTGTTTTTTATTTAGATCTTTTATTTCTACTAGGGAACCATTGTCTATTATTGCTATTCTGTCACAGATTAGCTCTATTTCACTTAGAATATGACTTGATATTAGTACTGCTATATTATCTTCTTTGGATATTTTTCTTAGAAGTTCTCTTAGTTCTTTTATTCCTAATGGATCTAGACCATTTGTTGGTTCATCTAGTATTAATAGTTTTGGTTTTGATATTAAGGCTTGGGCAAGCCCTAGTCTTTGTCTCATACCTAAAGAATAAGTTTTTACTTTACTATTTATTCTGTTTTCTAGTTTGACTGTTTTTATTATTTTATTTATATAACTTTCATCATTTATATTACTTATTTTTGAATATATTTTTAAGTTGTCTTTTCCTGATAGGTAGTCATACATTTCTGGATTTTCTATTATTGCTCCGATTTTACTCATTGCTTTTTCAAAATCTTTTTCTAGACTATATCCTCCGATAGTTACTTGTCCTTTTTCTTGTTTATAAAGTCCTAGTATTGTTTTTATTAAGGTTGTTTTGCCTGCGCCATTTGGACCTACAAAGCCAAATATTTCTCCTTCTTTTATTTCAAATGTTATGTCATTTAGTATTTGTTTTTTTCCTATTTTTTTTGATATGTTTTTAATTTCTAAAATGTTTTTCATGGATTCACCTCTTAATAAAATTAGTAATATTTGTTGTTTATTTACTATTTTCCTTTCTTTCATGTCTAATATACATCATCATAGAATATGTGTCAAATGAATGATTTAGAATTTGATAGTAATAAAAAATATAAACTATCAAAATTCGTATATAAGAAATTTAATGTTTATATTTAGTTAATATGCTTCTTTGTTAAAGTTCATGTTTTTTATAGGTGCATAGGTTTTTCTGTGTTCTTTTATAATTCCATGTGTTTCTATGGCTTTTATGTGATCTTTTGTAGGATACCCTTTGTTGTTTTTAAAGTTATAAAATGGGTATTTTTTGTCTAAATCATACATCATTTTGTCTCTTGTTACTTTTGCTATTACAGAAGATGCTGCGATGGTAATACTTTTTATATCCCCTTTTATTATTGGCTCAAGTGGTAAATCTATATCAAGTTTCATAGCATCTGTTAAGACTATTTCTGGTTTTGGATTTAAATTTTTTATTGCTTCTTTCATGGCAAGTTTTGTTGCTTCATATATATTTATCTCATCTATTATTTTGTTATCTATTACTCCTACCCCGATAGAAATAGCATCTTTTTTTATAATGTCATAGTAATAATCTCTTTTTTTCTCAGATAATTTTTTGGAATCAGTTAAGCCTTCTAGTTCATAGTTTTTAGGAAGAATTACTGCGGCTGCTACTACTGGTCCTACTAATGGACCTCTTCCTACTTCATCAACTCCTGCTATTAAGGTATAATTTTTATTATAATATTTTTTTTCGTAACGATGATTATCTAAAGAGCATAAGTATAAGTCTATTTCTTTATATAATTTTTTGTCTTCTTTGTTTTTACTATCTTTTAATGTTTCTAGTTTTTGTTCTAATTCTTCTTTTGTATAACTGTCAAATTTCATAATCATTTATCCTATCAAAAGTAATTCCTTTTATTTTTCCTTGTTTTATATCATTTATTATTAAATCTGTTACTCTTTCGTCGTCTATTACGCCGCCTCTTCCCATGAAACCTCTTCTTTTTCCTATTGTTTCATATACTTCATAAAAATCTGATACATCTGTTACACCATAATTTTTTTCTAAAAGTTCTCTATAGTTCTCATACATAAATTTAATTATATAGAAAGCTATTTCTTCTTTTTCTAGTATTTCCTCTTTTATAGCAGTAGTGCTCGCCAAGTTAAAAGCTTCTTTTTCTTGCTCTAACTTTGGCCAAAGAATTCCAGGTGAATCTAATAGTTCTATATTTTTACCAATTCTTATCCAGCTTAAGTTTTTTGTGACTCCTGGTTTGTTACCTGTTACTGCGATCTTCTTTCCTACTATTTTATTTATAAATGTACTTTTTCCTGCGTTTGGAACTCCTATTACAAGAGCTCTTATTTTGTCTTTATTTATTCCTTTATCTTTTGCTTTATCTAATTTATCTTGCAATATCTTAGTGCTTAAATCTAATAATATGTTTTTATCTATTTCTTTTGTTAAGTCATATGTTAAGCAATAAAGTCCTTGTTTTTTATATTTTTCTATAAACTTTTTTGTTTCTTCTTTATCACATAAATCATATTTAGTGAATATTAATACTCTTGGTTTATTCCCAGTAAGTTCTTCAAGATCATTTATTCTTGAACTGTATGGTATTCTCGAATCTATTACTTCATATATTATATCTATTAGCTTTATATTTTCTTTTATTAATCTTTTTGTTTTTGCCATATGTCCTGGATACCAGTTGATACTCGTAGATGGTAAACTTTTTGTATTTTCATCCATTTTTTTGTTTTTTCTCATTTCTCTTTTTTGATACATATCCATT
>CAVFIB010000080.1:0-4342 GCA_963622385.1 Bacteroidaceae bacterium
TTTTATAAATTTTACCTATTTTTAATAAAACAAATTTATTTACTCTTTTTCACTGGGGTTTTTAGAACATTTCTATTACTTCTTTTAGTTCTTTTATTGTTTTGAATCCTTTTCCATTTCCTTTTAGACTAAATCTTACTGGGATACCTTGTTCTGCTTCCCAGCTTCTTAGGTTGCCTGCGTAGTCATCTATTAGAATTGCGTCTTTTGTGTGAATCATTTTTGTTTTTGATATTTCTTTTGGACAAAGTATTATTGTTATGTCTTTGAAGTATTTTCTTAAGTAGTTTATTTTTAGAGTTGCTTCGTTTAATGAATTGACATGTGTTAGGATTGCTAGGTTAAATTTATTACTTTCTATTATTTTATATATATCATTTATTGCATCATTTATGATGTATTTATCTTTTATTATGGTTTCCCAGGGATAGTTTATGAAGAATTGTTTTTCTTCTTGTTTGGTTGTGAAGGTTTTGGTGTTATAGTCTTTCATGATTGTTGTCATGGTATCTAGTATTACTCCATCAAAGTCTATATATAGATTTTTTTTGTTCATTTGATTTCCTCCTTTTTATTATTTTATTAGTTTTAGTCAAGAAAAAGCAAGGCTTTTTTTACCTTGCGTCTTAGTTTTGAATTTCTTCATAAATTCCAGTATATTCATATCCTTCTTTTATAAGGGCTTCATCGTGTTTATTATATGACCATTGTGTGTATACTTTTGTTTCTTCTTTTTGTGTTATTTTTCTTGTTTTATAGTGATAATAGTATGTTTTTTTGATTTCTTTTGTTGTTTCTGTTACTAATTTTTTGTCGTATCCTATGAATTTATTTACTGTTGCATATACTGGGATATCTATTTTTTCTACTTTACTACATACTGCACTTAGAGATGATTCTGTTGTTGAGGTACTTGATGTAGTAGATGTGTTTCTGACATATTTTTTCCATGTATATTGATGGCTTATGTTACAGATGTCTCCACAGTTTGTAAAGTCAAAACCTACGAATTCATATTTTACGTTGTTTGTACTTGCTGGGATTGAACTTGTTGTTACTTTTCCCACGTAAGACCAGCCTGATGTTGCTTTGTATACGGTGTTTGTTTTTTCGTCTATGAAGTAATCGTATCCTGCACAGGCATATTTTGAGTAGGTTCCTACATAAAGTTTTTGACTTTGGTACATTGGTTTTGTTTCATCTGGTACTTTTTTTGTTACTGTATGTGTTATTGTATCTGTTTTTATTCTTGTTTTTTCGTACCAACTAAGTTCATGTTTTCCCCAGTTGATGTTATTATTATCTGGATTGTATTCTATGTCATCAGACCATTCTGACCATTTACTATATTCTTTTTCTTTATGGACTGTTTTTTTGTATAGATACTTATATTTTGTTTGTGGAGGGTTACATGCTGTTTCATATTCTTCTTTTGAAACTTCATTTCCTTTGTCGTCGTAGTATTTATCATTTACAATTGCACAGTAGTATTTTGGCGGAGTTGGTTCACAGGCTTTTTTGTAGTCTTCTTTAGATACTACGTTTCCTTTATCGTCATAATATTTTCCGTTTATTACAGCACAGTAGTATTTTGGTGGAGTTGATTCGCAGGCTTTTTTGTATTTGTCTTTTGATACTACATTTCCTTTGTTATCGTAGTATTTTCCGTTTACTACAGCACAGTAGTATTTTGGTGGAGTTTGTCCACAGGCTTTTTGATATTTGCTTTTAGTTACTATGTTTCCTTTGTTATCATAATATCTTCCGTTTACTACAGCACAATAGTATTTTGGTGGTTTTGATGTTTCTTCTTTTTCTTTGATTGTTACTATTCTTTTAATTGTTTTTGTTACTTTCTTTATAATATTTGAGTTTGAGTTAGTATTTGCTACTTCTGCTTGTGCTTTTTCTCTTACTTCTTTTACTTTTTTATTTTCACAAACATCAGTTAAACAATAGTTGTAACAACCTAAATATGTAAGAATATAATCTTCTTCTTCACCACATGATAGGTTTACTTTTAGTTTATATTCTTTTTCCATTTTTGTTACTTCTACATATGATTTGGTTGAATCACACATATTACCATTTTTATCTTTCACTGCTAGCAATAGTTTCATTTCCAGCATTTCTCCAAGAGTTAGTTTTTTAGTGTCTCCTTCGTTTTCTGGTAATCTTTCTGTTGTGTAATATGCTATTGCAGCTTCTTTCATGGTGTCTATGTTTTCTTGGAATATTCTTTCATACAATGGATTTAATGAGTCTGATAAGGTGTTTTTTAGACCTTGTTTTGTTGGAAATAACCATAATAATATAAATACTAATAATGCTAGTAAAAGGAATCCTATTAGGAATCTTTTTATGTGATAACTTACTAGTTCTTTTTCGTTATAATTCATATTGTCTTGGTCGTTTAACATGTTTTGGTTTGGCCCATATGAATTATAGTTATAACCATTATTGTAGTTATATGCATTATTATAATTATTTGGATTATTATATCCGTTATGTTGATTATTGTAATTGTTTGGATTGTAATTCATTATAATAAACCCCCTTTACTATTATGACCTTACTCTTATTTTTGCTGTAGATGTGTATTTATAATCATCGTCTTCAAATTCTATTGTTTGTTCTTCATATGATTCTGTTTCTGTATTTTGATAATCCTCATATGTTGTTTCTGTTTCTTGGTTGTCTTCGATTATTTCTTCTGTTTGCTTGTTTAATTCTTCTTTGGTTTGATTGTATCCTAGACAATAGCTTGAATTTTCTGGATGTTGATTTGGGAGACCTGCAAGAGCATCTTGAACACCTTGTTCGTATCCGATTTTTGTTTCCTCAGCTTTTTGCTCTAATTCTTGTCTTTTTTGATCTTCTTGTTTATTTTTTTCGTCTATTCCTGCTTTTTTATCTGCTTCTTTTTCGGCTTGTTTTACTTTTTCTGATCCAAAACGTTTTATTGCTTCTTCTTTTGAGACTTTGTATGTTCTACCATTTTCTGTGTAACTATATGTTCCATCGGAATTAACTATTATTCCTCCTTCTGACAATATGCTTTCTTTTACTTTTTTTCCTTTTGCTGTTGTTTCCATGTTGAAAGCATCTCTTGATTTTTTATTTACATTTATATTATTTTTATCAAGTTCTTTTAGAACTTCATCTATTATGCTTTCTTGTTTTTTTGTTACATCTTTGGTTTTCGCATATGAATCTAGTTTATTTGCACCTTTATTACTTGCTTTTACTTTATCTTGAAACTCTTTTAATTTACTACTTGATGCTCCATTTTGAGATATTACTGTGTTTGAGCCTTCTCCTAGAAAAGCTGTATTAACACCTGCTGCTGCGTAAGTTAGTCCTGTTGTCATTAATTCGTCGTAATGACTATCTATTTCTTCGGTTGTTTTGTTTCCTTTTATTGCAGATAGAGCAAAATCTTCTTCATTTTTCATTTCTTGTTTTGTTTCTTTGTCATGGATTAAAGTATATTCTCCTGTACTTTCTTCTGAAACATATAATCCTATTGTTGTGTAAGTTGCTGCATATAAATAATCACAAACTCTTATGCCATCTTTATCTAATGAAATGAAATCTGTGTCTTCTGCATTTGATATGTCTTGTACTGCTGCTATTTCTCTAGCTTTTAGGAATAGTACATTACCGTTTCCATCTGGATATTTTTGCATTCTTTTGTTGAAATCTTTTTGGAATTTATCTGTTTCTTTTAGTTGTTTTACTATTATTTCTCCATTTTCTGTCTTTTTTAGTTTTTCATATAATTTATTTAGTTTTTGGTTATTTACTTTTGCATCTTGTTCTGTTTTTGTTGCGTATACTTTACTGTCTTTGTATGCTTTTACAACACTCGGACCGATGTAAGCAGATAGCATCATTACTGCTGCTACTGTTACTGCTCCTACTCTTTGTTTTAAGTTAGGACTAGCTTGTGTTTTCTTTGATGGTTTTTTTGGTTTTTCTTTTTGCAGCATTTTGTTATATGTTTCTTGTGTATATACTATTAGTTCTTCTGGTTTATAGTATTTTGCAACATCTGCTTTGTTTCTTTTGTTTAGTCCTACTCTTAGGAAAAGTTCTTGGTTTGTTTCGTGTTTTTTTCTTTTATATTTTTTTCCATTTATTATTAAGAATAGTGCTTTTCCTGTTTCATCAATTATTGTTTCTGCTTTGAATTGTTTATTTTTTTTCATAAAAAGCTCCCCCTTTGCTTTTTGGTTTGGCATTTATTGTAGCACTATGGCATATGTTTGTCAATTTGTTTGATGATTTTCAGTAAAAAAGAGTAAATTTTCTTCGCAATAAATTTTTGGTATAATTACTA
>CAVFIB010000081.1:0-4231 GCA_963622385.1 Bacteroidaceae bacterium
CCCCATAGCGAAATTATGTTCGTGTTTCATATCTTATTTACTCCTTTTTTTTATTATTTCTTTGCTGTGGTAAACTTAAAGTAGACAACTATTTAACATAATTTAATTCTATAATAAAAATAATACTTTTTCAAGTACTATTTTTGCTTTTCATTTAGAACAACTTAAGTATATCATTAAATGTTACATATAACATAAGAAGTATAAGTAGAATAAATCCTATACTATGGATAGTATTTTCTATTTTTGGATCGACTGGAGATCCTTTTATTTTTTCTATAATTAGGAATAGTATTCTTCCTCCATCAAATGCTGGGAAAGGAAGTAAGTTAATAACTCCGACATTTATACTTAGTAATGCTGTTAAGCATAAAAGCGCTGATACTCCTTGATGACTCATTTGTCCTACAACTGAATATATTCCAACTGGTCCACTTAGTTGACTTACTTTAACTCCTCCGGTAAATAGATTGCCTAGTACTACGAACATTTGCTTAAATATAGCACATTCTTCATTGAAAGCATATTTAATTGATTTACCAAGTCCTCTGCTAACTTCTGCTTTAAGAGCTATACCAATGGCATATTTATCGTTACCTTCATCATCTTTTATCTTTTTTGGAACTACTTGATAACTGTTGATATCACCATTAGGTTTTTTTACATCGAAAGTAAGGGGTTTACTAAGATCTTCAATTGCTAAATAAAGAGAAATATCTTCTAAATAAGTGATTTTATGTCCGTTTAAACTTAGAACTTCATCACCACTAGTGATACCTGCTTCATATGCTGGGTATCCTTCTTCTACTTGATTAATTATAGGATCAGTAGATGGTGCTCCAAAGATTAATCCGGTAAAAAGAAGAAGAACAAATGCAAAGATAAAGTTAAACCCTACTCCCATAAACATAACTAAAAATCTTTGAAAAACTGTCTTATCTTGAAGATTACTTCCTGCAGTTTTCTTTCTTTCATCTTCTGAAATTTCTTCTCCTGCTAGGGAAACAAATCCTCCGATTGGAATAGCTCTTATGGAATACTGGGTTTTATCTTTTGCAATATGTTTAAATACTAAAGGCCCCATTCCTATAGAAAATTCATATACATGAACCCCTGTAAGTTTAGCAAATAGAAAATGTCCTCCTTCATGTACTAAAACAATTACTCCTAAAATGAGTATAAATAATATTATTGTTAAAATCATATGTATTAATCTCCTTATAAAATATTCATAAATAAAATAAATGTAAGTACTACAAATATAATGCTATCAAATCTATCAAGAACTCCACCATGTCCTGGTATTAAATTAGAGAAATCTTTGATTTTATAATGTCTTTTGATACTTGAAAAGAAAAGATCTCCGATTTGTCCTATTATTGTAAGTAATAAAGTTATACCAAACACTAAAAATAAATTAGCACTTGAATTAATTACAAATAAGTAAAAGAACGTAGAAATGATAGTACCAACAACAGATCCTCCGATAGCACCTTCCCAAGTCTTTTTAGGAGATATCTTCTCACATAGTTTATGTTTTCCGATAAATGAACCTGTAAAATAAGCAAAACTATCTGTCATAGTAGTAACTAGTATTATGTAAAATAAATACTTAAAATCGATTCCACTTATAAGGACAAAGGAATTATACGCAACTCCTAAAAATATGGTAAAACCAAGTACATATAAAGAATCAGTCACACTAAATTTATTCGTATCATTAACAAAAACAACGGGAATAAAGTAAAGTAAAAATATAACTATTAATATCTTATAAATAAGCTCATAATTAACAGAATATACATCTGTTCCAATAAATACAAAAGTACCTATTAAAATATATGATAAAATTCTTAAGAATAAAGGAATTTTACTTTTTTTTGCCCTAGCATTAATAACTTCATACATAGACATTGCAGATAGTAACACAGCAAGTATCTTAAAAGGCAGGCCTCCTATAACTAAAATTGGAATTATTATTAAACACATAACAATTGCACTAATTATTCTTGTTTTCATATTTATCCTCCTAATCTAAATTTAATTATACTATCTTATATATAATTTGCAAAGAAAAATTTCTATCTTTTTGATTATTTTACTAATTATTAAGTTAATAAAAGAGAGAAATAGTCAAAAAAAAATGTAAACATCTAAGGACATCTACATTAAATTTAAGAAAAAAGAATACTAAGTAAATTGATAATACTTGATGGTGTTGAGGACTGGTCTATAAAAAGAATTCCTCTAGTATATTCATCAAGAAAAACATATATATAATAACAGTTAAAATCTATACCTAAAGAATTTTTAATAGTGTCATTATCATAACCATTTTTATTTGAAATAACAAGATCTCTTATTTTTTTGTTTATCTTTTTAGAAGAAAATTCTAACTTTCCTTTTGAATATATAACATGACTCATATCTGATACAAATATAGATAAATTATACTTATCACTAATAAAATTAACTTTTTTAAAGAACTTATCGTATTTAAGTAGATAATCATCATTTTTAACACTAAAACCATTATCACAAGTGGTTAGTAAAAGTGTGTCATTACTATTAATACCATATTTTATTCTTACTTTCTTTGGAATAATTACTCTACCTGCTTCGTCTACTTTGAGAAAATATTTTTCCATTATACTTTTCCTTTCTATAACATATTTTTAATAGTATAAGCTAAATCTTTACTAGATTCATTATAAAAAATAAAAACAATAATTTTAGTATAACTATCGAATAATAAAACAGAATAATAACAAGAGTCTTTATTAAAAGAGGAACTTATAGCATTATTAATATCTTCTTTTGATAATTCATTTAAGGAATTTGTCTCATATATAAACTCTTTATCGTTTGCTATTTTAAAAGATAAATCATACTCTTCTAGGGATTTAATCTTATTAATTAACTTTTCTTGCCAAATATCAAAATTATTCTTTTCGAAAAACATGTCACTATCTCTACAAGTTAAAGTAAGTGCATCACCATCACTAATATCAAACATATTTCTTACTTTACCAGGAATAACCATTCTACCAACATTATCTATTTTAACGGGTACATTAATTTTCATAATAAACTCCTTTCTTAACAATTATAACACATTGTCGCAATTAAGGGAATAAACACTTGAATTCATTTTTTAATGAGAGAATTGGTATAGGTGATTTTTATGGTATTAGTAAGAATACAGGATTTAAGAGAAGAACAAGATTTGACACAAATAAAAATGGCTGAAATTATGAATGTATCAAAGTCAAACTATTCAAGATGGGAAACTAATGAATCGATAATCCCATTAAAACATTTAAATAAATTGTGTAACTATTTTGATGTAAGTATGGATTATATGACTGGTTTATCAAACGAAAAAAACTATGAACATGTAAATAAGAGATTAAATAAAGAACTAATTGGAAAACGATTAAAAGAATTTAGAAATAATCATAATTTAACACAGGAAGCTCTAGCAAAGCAGATAAATACAACACATTCAACAATAAGTGCATATGAAAGTGGTAAAACAATGCTTTTAACAGCATTTGCACTAGATATTGCTAAAACATATAATGTATCATTAGATTATTTATGTGGTAGAACAGACTAGGTATCCATTATATCTATAAATCTTCCTTTTTAATATAATACAGTAAGGAGGGATTTATATGTATGGTTATCCTTATAACTACAACGATACATCTTGGGTTTGGCTTATAGTAATAATAATATTCTTAGTACTATTCTTAGGAAGAGGTTATGGTCAAAGAAATATGCCTTATACAAACCAAAACCAAAGTAAATGTTGTTAAAGCACTTAGTGCTTTATTTTTTTATCTTATAGGAAAGTACTTGGTTAGTTATTAAAGGGTAAAGTAAGAAATTGGACATAAGAACATGTTTAATTCTTTGATTTTAAAGGAAGTTATACTTTTTTATTAAAATAATTCATTAGTTATTGACGAACGCATGTTTGCTTTGATATAATTGATTTATCAAAAGGGGGATATGTGTATGTATAAGGCTTATAGATTTAGATTGTATCCGAATTGTATTCAAAAAGAATTAATAAATAAGACGTTTGGATGTGCTCGTTTTGTTTATAATTATTATTTAGAAAAAATGAAAAAAGAAAGCTATACATATGCATATGGCAATATTAAAGATTATGTAAGTAACTTAAAATATAAGTCAGCATTTTTACAAGAAATTGATAGTATAG
>CAVFIB010000082.1:0-4119 GCA_963622385.1 Bacteroidaceae bacterium
ATGAGGCTATAAAAGAAGGAAGACTAGAAGGAATAAAAGAAGGAATAAAAGAAGGGAAAAGAGAAAACACACTTGAAACTGCAAAGAAAATGTTAGATGATAATCTATCTATTGATATGGTATCTAAATATACAGGACTAACAAAAGAAGAAATAAATAATTTAAAAAAACAAAAAAACTGCTAATTAAGCAGCTTTTTTCATATTTCTTATTTCTTTAGCAGATAATTTAACTTTTTCACCATTCTCTAAAGTAACAACTTGTAAATTAAGTTTTTGTTTTTTCTTAGTACTATTTAACGCATGTGAACGTAAATTTTTAATATTAGGTTTTCTGTTTGATTCATTTCTTGCCATGATATCCCTCCTTTAATAAGCATAATAAATTTAACATAAAAATATCTTTTAGTCAACTTTTATTGCCATTTTTATTACTGTTTTAATAAAAATAGTGAAAATATTATGAAAAAACAACATAACATCTTGAAAAAAAGCATATAATTAATTATAATGTAAATATAGTAAAGACATTATAATTAATACCTAATGTAAAGAAGGGAGGAGAAAATTATGCGTCAATGGCTAAAAAGACTTTTCTCAAACTGGTGGTAAAAAAATATTGTAGTGGAAATAGTGTCAAGCTATTTTCACTATTTTCATATTTTTCTTGTGTTTATTAAAAGTCCTTTTTATAATATTATTATAAGGAGGCTTTTTTATGGAAAAGAATAAAACCAGAAATAAAAAAATAATATCATCAGTAATAATATGGATATTATACATAGTATGGTTATTAAAAATAAGTTCACTTACTGTATCAATAACTAATTTTATAGTTCATTTATTATTCTTAGGAATAATTGTCTTTATATTTAAAGACGAATTATTAGAAAACTTAAAAGAATTTAAAACTAATACAGAAACTAAAATAACAAAAATATTGTTATATTTTTTAGTATTTATAGGAATAATGTTAATAAGTAATGTAATACTATCTTTAGTTGGAGTAGATACATCTCAAACATCATCAAGTAAAATGATATCAAATGTGTTCAATAATGTACCATTTGGAACACTATTTTCATGTTTCTTAACAATAATATTTTATCCTATAGTAGAAGAACTAATGTTTAGAAAAAGTTTAAGAACTGCTATAGAAAATAAAATTTTATTTGTAATAATTACTTCACTTTTATCATGGTATTTTCAAGTTACTTTATTAAACCCAAGTATCAATGAATTTATACTTGCAATACAAACACTATTAAATGGTATATTCGCAGGAATAGTCTATGTAAAAACAAATAATATTATTTATACAATATCATCAAGAATGTTATTCAATATATTAATATGCATAATACAACTTGGATTTTTAATAACAACATAAAGGAGGAAAGCAGATGCACTTATTATCAAAAATATATATAACAGCTATTATTAACAAATCTGCATCAGCTTTAGCAGTAGTTAATGATAGCAGTACTTCTAATAACTTAAACTACATAATAGGGGGATTAATTATTATAATTATTATTCTAGTAGGAAGCACTTTATTTACAAAAAAAAGATAAATAAATATTTACTAAAAAACCAAAATATGATAAGCTTATTTATAGAATAAGATGTCATATTTTTTATGAGGTGAGGCTATGAGTAAAAAGAAAAAAGATAATTCTATAGAAGAAGATATTTTAAAGACAAATAAAAATAAAGTAAAAGAAGATGACGTAAAAATAGATGTAACACAAAAAAGTAAAATAAAAGGATTCTTCTCAAAAAACTTTAATAAAAAATTCAAAGACTTAAAAATAAAATATAAAAAAGATCCAAAAAAATTCGTAGTAGCAACACTAGGAATACTATTAGCATTTTCAGCACTAGTAGGATCAAGTTATGCTTATTTAACATATGTAAGTAAAACAGATAATACAACAGTAATAAGCGCAGGAACACTAGCACTTACATTTAACAACGAATCAACTGCAATTACATTAGAAGGAGCACTTCCCATAACAGATGAAGAAGGTCTAGAAGGAACAACAGAATACACATTCGATATAAAAAACTCAGGAAGTATCCCCGCAACATATAAAATAACACTAGATAATACTTGTAACACAGGAAACACATATACAGTAAATAACGAATCAATAAAACCAGATCTATGTATACCAAATGAATACATAAAAGTAGGATTAAAACAAGGAAATGGTTCATACAAAGTATTAGAAAAGAAAGAAACAGATGATTCCTATATACTAGATGCAGATAGTCTAGGAGCAAATAAATCAAAAACATATACTATGAAAATATGGTTAGACTATAACACTCCAAACGATTATAATTCAAGTGGAAATAAAAACGTAATATATGTAGGTAAACTAGGATTAAGTTATGAACAAGGAACAGGAGGAAACCTTGATACAAGTGGAGCAAATAAACCAGTTCTAGATAGTGCCATGATACCAGTATATTATGATGAAACATCAGAAACATGGAAAAAAGCAGATGAAACAAATAAAAATAAAAAGTATCAATGGTACGATTATGACAGTAAAATGTGGGCTAATAGTGTAACAGTATCAAGTACTAACAGAAGCACTTATCAAGCAGCAGAGTTAGGAACAGAAATACCAATGGATGATATACTAACAATGGAGGTTTGGATACCAAGATATAAATATAAAGTATGGAATTATAATGCAGATGGAACAGTATCAAGTAATGAACAACAAATAGAAATAACGTGGGAAGAAGGAACATCAAAAACAGGAGAAATAAGATGTACTGACAGTATATCGGGAACAGATGGAAATCCATCAGAAACATGTAAATTAAAAGCAACAAATGATACTTGTACAGATGATACATGTAATAACAAAACATATACCCATCCAGCCTTTACCTTTGGAGATGAAGAAATAGAAGGATTTTGGATAGGAAAATTTGAACTTACTGGAACAATAGATAGTATTACAGTAAAACCAAATTTAAGTAGTGTAAGAAGCCAAAAAGTAAGTAGTTTCGAAACAAATATAATGAAGATGAAAAATAATGGTAATAGTTATGGATTTAGTACAAGTACAGATACACATATGATAAAGAATAGTGAATGGGGAGCAGTAGCATATCTATCACATTCAAAATATGGAACATGTACAGATGGTACTTGTAATGAAATAGGAATAAATAATAATTCAAGTTATACAACAGGATGTGGTGCAAAGGATGGGAGTTCATCAAGTACAACATGTAATGCTTACAACACTACAACCGGAATGTTGGCTTCAACAACACAAAACATTTATGGTGTATATGATATGAGTGGAGGAGCGTATGAATATACAATGTCTAACATTGTAAGTAGTGACGGAACAACAATGATGCCTGGGGAATCGGGTTATACTACTACATCATATCCAAATAGTAAATATTATGATAAATATAATTATTATAACAATGACGAAGATACAGTAGGAAGAACTAAATTAGGCGACGGATTAAGAGAAACGTTAAAATATAGTTATGGTAATAATTGGTATGGTGATTTAAACTATATTCCATATTCTCAAGCCCCTTGGTTTGTTCGTGGTTTTGGCTATAGTAATGGTGAAAATGCAGGACTATTCTCTTCTTTTCAAGATGATGGTGGTGCGGGGTCTGCTGTTTCTACACGCCTCATAATAACCCCTTAATAGACTAAAGCTCAAACAAAAAAACTTTTTATACATAAAATATTATGGAGGATATTTTATGTATAAAAGTATAAAAGCTAGTGAGCTTAAAGGTATGATAGGAAGAGTAAAAATTATAGATATAAGAAAAAGTTATTTATATAATTTAGGATCAATTCCAAGTAGTAAGAATATACCTAGTAGTTATTTATTAATTGATCCTAGTAAATACTTAAATAAAAATGAAGAATATTATATATATTGTACACAAGGAATGGAAAGTCCAAGAATATGTGCTAACTTAACAAGACAAGGATATAAAGTAGTTAATGTTCTAGGAGGATATAACGACTATATGACAAGTCTATAAAAAAGGGTTAATAACCCTTTTTTACTGTTAAACATTAGTTAAAATGATACCGATTTATAATATAGATAACAAA
>CAVFIB010000083.1:0-4081 GCA_963622385.1 Bacteroidaceae bacterium
TTCCTCAGTGCCAATATCAGTAAGCAAAGCCCTTCCTTTAGCATCAGGCATAGTATATCTTTGATTCAAATATCTAAGAGCAGCACCCAACTCCCCTTGAGGACCACCATATTGAGTAACAATAAGATTAGCAAGTCTAGGATCCCTCTTTTTAATATTAACAGGATATTGTAAATTTTTCTCATACTTCCACATTACTTATTCCCCTCCCAAGGCCAATTTTTACTATCCCAAGCCCATGGAACAGTATTCAAATAATCACTTCCAAGAGAAGTAGCACCATATTTACCTTCATAATTCATCAAAGCCTGATTATAAAGTTTAACATACTTAGCTCTAAGTTCAATAGCCTTATTATCATTAGGATAAACATCCAAATACAAATTCAAATCATGCGCAGCAAACCCATACATTTGAACAAGAAATAACATATAATCCCTTTCATTACTAGGATTTATTTCATAAGGTTTATAACTCTTATAAGAATCATATAAGTTATCAAACATATTTCCCCTTATAAAACCATTATACGGTTCATTTTCATAAAGAGAATCATTAGTTTTCATAATAGAATTATTCACATTAGTAGAACTATTCATATTATTAAAATTAAAATTATTCAAATAATTGTAATAATCATTATAGTCATTCATCACATTTTCCCCCTGATTTATACTATGAAATAACAAAATATCTGTATAGGCAAAAATCCAAAAACAAAATAAATATTGTATTATCAAAAAAATTATGCTATATTCATATTAGAATAAAAGGAGTTGTAAAAATGGACAAAGAAGAAAAAATAGATAAATACCTGCAAAAAACAGAACCCTATCTAATAACAGTAATAATCTCTTCCTTTATAGGAGTCATAGGAGGAGTCCTTGGAGCATTATTTATCAAAACAATAGATATATTTACAGAAATTAGAAATTCATTTTCCTACATATTACTATTAATGCCTCTAATAGGACTACTAATAGTATATATAACAAGAAAATGTAAAACAGACGATAATGAACAAAAACTAATAAACGAGGCAATAATAAAAAACAAAGCCATTCCAGATCATACAGTTCCAGAAGAATTTGTAACAACAACCCTTTCACATTTAGCAGGAGCCTCAGTAGGAAGACTAGAAACTCCAATAAAAATGGGCGGAGGAGTAGGAACATACATATCAAAATTCTTTGATTTAAAAAACAAAAAAAGAGCAACAGCAATAGCAAGTGGAGTAGCAGCATTCTTTAGTGCTATATTTGGAGCGCCCTTAACAGGAACAATTCTAGCATGTGAATTATGTATAACCAAACAAAATAAAAAACCAATATACATCTTACCAGTACTCTTATCAGCATGCTTTAGTAGATTCATTTGCTTTGCACTAGGACTAAACAGTTTCATAGATAGATTAATATTTATCCACCATGCAGACTACAACTTAAAACAAATAATACCAATACTACTCCTAACAGGAATCTCCTTAATATTCTGCCTTTTATTCAACAAAATACTAGACATAACAAAAAAACTATTTAACAAAAGAAAAAATGATTATATAAGAATAATAATAGGCTCAATAATCATGTTAATAACAGTATATCTAATAGGAAACACACTATTCTGTGGAAATGAAACGACACTAGTAGAAAAAGCCTTAGAAAATAATCATATGTGGTATACATTTATATTAAAAACATTATTAACAGCCCTATGCTTATCAATAGGATTCAAAGGTGGAAAAGTAGGGCCAGCCTTTATCTGTGGTGCAACATTAGGTATATTACTATCAAGCTTTATGGGAATAGATCCCCAAATGGGCGCAGCAATCGGAGCAATAACACTATTCGGAGGAACAACAGGTTGCATAATAACATCAGTAGCACTAGGTACAGAAATATTCGGTTTGAAATCAGTAGTATTCTTCATAATAATAGCATTACTTCTAAAACTATTCATAAACCAAAAACTAATCGAAAAAAAGTATTAAAAAGGAGGAAAAAACATGTACTTATTCTTCATGGTAACAGGAAGCCTATTCGTAATAGGAATGTCTCTCTTGCTAAACTATATATACGAAATATTCCCAGTAAATAAACTAACCAAATTCCTTTCACCAATGGAAAACACAATATTCAACAAAATAGAAATCATAATCATACCAAACATATTATGGTGTACAATAGAACTTGCGATGTTAGGAACAAATTACTATTTCATATTAGGATTTTGCTTAAATGTATTTATAAGCATGTCAGTAATATATGTGATAAAATATGGATATAATTTAATAAACAAAAAAGAGAATAACATCATAAAAATAATATCAATAATAGTAGGAACTTTCTTTGGATTTACAGTAAACTATTTAAGTCTTCTAATAGGAATTTCAAGAGAAACAAAATTAACCAATTCCCTAATAGGATTACTAATCTTTACAATATTTTATATAATAATAAAGATTCATCCCCCAAAAAGCGAATTCTTTCAAGTAACAAGAGAATAGAAAAACTATTCTTTTTTCATACAAAAAAAGACTTATAAAATAAGTCAATTCCTCTCAGTCAAAATAAATTTATTAATAGTTAATATAAACAAGCACAAAGAAGCAACAAAATAATTTAAAGAAAAATAAAGATTATTTTGATCATTAAACACATCACCAACAGAATAATACTTATAAGCTATAAAACAAAAATAAAAATGTAAAAAACATAAAACAAAATTATTAAATATATTATACTGCTCTCCCTTATTTTTACTTAAAAACATTACTATAGTAACAATAGAATACAAAACAGTAAGTACTAAACAACAAATTCCCATATTAAATGACATTAAACTAGGATAAACAATAACCGCAGCAATCAAAAAACAAACAAAAGAAAAATACTTTAAATAATAAAGAATATTCTTAAATATGATCATAATCTATCCCCACTATAATTAGAATCATTATTCACAAACTTATCAGTAAAAATATTATTAGGAGTATAAGAACTACTACCACTAACAGGATTAAGACCAGTATGATCTCTTTTTTCATCATCAAGCAAATCCTTAAACTTTTGATCAAAAACAACCAAATATTTATTAATTACGTCAGGATACACAGCCTTAGAATTAACAATAGCATTCCTAATATCAGAAACAGTAACAATACTCTTGTTCTTAAATAATGCCTCAGAAAAAGCCTGGCTAAATAAAGTAATAGGAACATCTGGATATCGACCAGCAGTTTCATAAACACGGTTATACTCAGAAGTAAGCTCAACCACAAAACGAGCAAGTTTCTCCCTAATAAAAGGAGTATAAGCCATCTTAATACCAGTAGCATGTTCAATTCTAGGAATAACTCCAACAACTATTTTAGTAGTCATATCTTGATCAGGTTCCTGAATATCAATTCTTTGAAAACGACGAGTGAAAGCCTTATCACGAAGAATATACTTTTCATACTCATCAGATGTAGTAGCACCAATAACCTTCAAATCACCACGTCCAAGACCAGTTTTAAACATATTAGCAAAATCAAGAGCAGAATCACTAGTAGCATTGATCAAAGTATGAATTTCATCAATAAACAAAATATACTTTTCATGTTCAAGAATCTCATTAATTAAAGTTTGAACACGAGAATCACCAGTTTCCTGAACGGTACCCATAAGAGCCTGAGTATCAACCTTAATAATAGTATATCCCTTAAGAGCATCAGGCACCTCATTACGTTGAATCAAATAAGCAAGCCCCTCCACAATCGCAGTCTTACCAATACCAGGCTTACCAGTCAAAATAGCACTCTTATCAGGAGTTAAAAGTACCAAAGCAAGTTCCTTAATCTCCTTTTCACGACCAATCGCAGGATTAACAATATATTCTTGTTCAGTAAAATTAACCCCATATCTCTTAATAAAACTATCATTACTATTATTCATAAGTATCCTCCCATCATATACAATAATAGTATAAAGTATTTTAATAATTAATTCAATAAAAAAACTGTTAAAATTTTTTTAAAATGTCACCTTTTGTTACTACTCAGCCTTTAATAGAAAAAAATAACACAGAATTAATAAAAAGA
>CAVFIB010000084.1:0-4046 GCA_963622385.1 Bacteroidaceae bacterium
CTTATATTTAATTCTATAATAAAAATAATACTTTTTCAAGTACTATTTTTATTATAGGTTAAATAACTCTAGATATAAATTCTATTAAAATACCAAAGATGGCTCCTAATGCGTATAAAAGACCAAGTATTTTTAAACTATCAAATTTATTTTTGTTTACTTTAAATAGTACTAGGATAGCTACTCCTGCTCCTGATAATAATCCTCCTATTAAACTACCAAATGATATGGCACCTTTTAGGAATAGTTCTGTAAGTAAAACACTTGAAACGCAGTTTGGAATAAGTCCAATTAAGCTTGTTAAGAGTGGTGCAAAAATATTATTTTTTAAAAGTATACTTTCTAGATAATGCATTCCACCATATTCCATGATTAAGTTTATTAAGAAATTACAGATAAGTATAAATAAGAAAATACTAAATGTGTGTTTCAAAGAAGAAATGATGAATTTACTGTCGTGACTATGATCATCTAAACAAATATTATAATCTTTGTTAAAGTTTTTATTTCTAAGTATTAGGTCAATTATAAAACCAACACTAAAACCGATTATAAATTTAATTAAGATAATTTTAATAAATAACATAATACTAGCGTGTTCTGCGATTAAGATAGGGATCATTTCATCACTAGTAGATAAGTATACAGAAAATAATGTGCCAAGAGAAATAATTCTAGTAACGTATAAATTAGTTGCTGCGACAGAAAAACCACATTGGGGTATTATTCCTAGAAAGCTTCCCATTAAGGGACCAAATTTTCCAGAGGAAGTAATTATTTTTTTATTTTTTTTGCTTAGTTTATGTTCAAAATACTCAATTAGTAAGAATGTAAAGAATAAAAATGGTAAGAGTTTAAAACTATCAATTAAAGTTTCAATAATAACATCTTTCATTAAAAAATCACCTCTATAATTTTAACATACAAATATGTGAAAAAAAAGTAGCTATGAAACTACATTTCTAGAAAACTTGTGATTTTCTTTCTTTTTTGATCTTCTGGTGAATAAACTATCAAATATTTGCATATAGTTATCGGCATAAATAAATCTTATGCCACTTGTTATTTCTTTTTCTAGACATTCAACATCTCTTTTGTTTTCGCTAGGTAAGTATATCTTTCTAACTCCAAAGGTTTTTGCTCCGATTATTTTTTCTTTAATGCCTCCGACTGGAAGAACTTCTCCTCTTAGGGTTACCTCTCCTGTCATTGATATACTATTACTAACTGATAGATTTGTAAAAGCACTTATAATAGCGGTTGTTATGGCAATACCTGCACTAGGACCTTCTTTTTTTACTGATAGAAAGGGAACGTGTATATGTATATCGCTTTTTTCTAAGGAATCATAATCAATACCGAATCTTTTATAATTACTTTTTATGTAACTAAGAGCAATTCTAGCACTTTCTATAAAGACATCTCCGAGACTACCTGTTGCAATAATGCTTCCATTTCCTTTGTAATAATTAACTTCGACTTTTAGGATTTCTCCACCACAGGCAGTATAACTCATTGCGTTTACTACTCCTACTTCATTTAAAGTTTTAGGAGAGGTTGTATAAATTTCATTACCAAGATATTTTTTTACAAAAGCGTCATCTACGATATTTAAGCTTTCTTGCTTATCTACTACTATTTTTTTGACAATTTTTCTTAGAATTGAATAAATTTTTCTTTCTAACTCACGTACTCCTGCTTCTTTGGTATAGTTTCTAATTATTTTAAAAATTGCATCGTCTGTAAATTCGACATTAACGTCTGTTAAACCATGACTTTTTATTCCTTTTGGAATTATATAATCACGACAAATATTGAATTTTTCATATTCGGTATAACTTGATATTTCAATGATTTCTAGTCTATCATATAATTCACTAGGGATTTGTTCTTTGTAATTGGCAGTAAGTATAAATATTACTTTTGATAAGTCGAATTCTTCTTCTATATAGTGATCTGAAAAGTATTTGTTTTGTTCTTTATCAAGGACTTCTAGCAGGCTAGATGCTGGATCGCCTTTTATATCTTTGGTCATTTTATCGATTTCATCTATGACGAAAACGGGATTCATTGAACCTGATCTTTTGATGCCATCTATTATTTTTCCAGGAGAGGATCCTATATAGGCTCTTCTGTGGCCCATGATATCGGCCTCGTCATTAACTCCTCCGACTGATATTTTTGTATATTTTCTACCAATTGCTTTAGCGATACTTTTTGCAAAAGTGGTTTTACCTACTCCAGGAGGTCCTACAAAACAAATAACTTCACTACGTAAGCCTCCTGTTAACTGATTAAGTGCTAAGTATTCAAGTACTCTTTCTTTGACTTCAATTAATCCATAATGACTTTCGTCAAGTATCTTTTTAGCATCATTTAATTTTTTGTTATCATTTGTATATTTTCCCCATGGCAAGCTAAGAAGTTCTTCTATGTAATTTCTAACCATACCAATTTCTGAAGACATTGCAGGGATTGATTCGTATCTTTTTACTTCAAGATCGAGTCTTTTTCTTACTTTTAAGGGGATATTTGGATTAGTTATTTTGTTTCTAAGTTCTATTACTTCAGAATCTTTGTCATAGCCTTCTCCTAGTTCTTCTTTCATAATCTTGATTTTTTCATTAAGGATATAGTCTCTTTGTGTTTTATCTAGTTCAAAACTAATTTTATCTTCGATTTTCTCTTCTAGTTTTGCTACTGATACTTCGACATTTATGTCATCAAGAAGCATCATTGCTCTTGAGGTAGGATCAACTTCATTTAAGTATTCTAATTTTCTCATGTAGGTACCTGGTACAAAAGTGGTTAAAATATCAGTTATTTTGGATGTGTTGTTTACTCCAAGTATATCTGATAAAATACTATTACCTGCGGTGGGACAATGTTCTATATAGTATTCTGTTTGTTTGATTAAGCTTCTGGAATAAGCCATTTCTTCGGTAAGGGAAAGTTTTTTTGTTTCAATATCTTCGAAGGAAGAAACTGGTATATCTGAATCGCTATTACTATAGGATAAGACTTTTACTCTATTAAGACCACGTATAACAATCCTTGTCTTATTGTTAGGCATTTCAAGTCTCATATTAATATAACCAATAACTCCTATTCTGGGGAAACTGGTTTTATCAATTGATTCTTCAAGTTCATCGTTTGGGTTGATGATTAAAATATGTTTGTTGTAATAAGAATCTGCTAAACTTGCGAGTTCTTTATCTTTGTCATTTTCAAGTTCTATTCTAATCTCATTATGGGGAAAAAGGATAATGTTTTTAAGAACTAATACAGGTAACTTTGTTTTATCCATGATTTTCCTCCTTAATAATTTTATTTCTTTTTATTATAAAGCTTTTTATATTTTTATCAAGTGAAATACTGTAATTTTCTACAAATTTCTATAAAAAACAAAACTATAATAATAAAAAAGGAAGGGATATTGTGAAAGTAAAAATATTTGATGAAATGCATGAAAAGGATCTTGAAGAAAGTATAAATGGCTTTTTAGGAAATTTAAACGAAAATGATGAGGTAATAGATATAAAATATGAAGTTAGTATTGCAATGTTTTCTGAAGAACAAATATATTGTTTTAGTGCGATGATAGTTTATATGACAAAATAAAAAGAATACAAGGATAAAAGTAGGTATTTAATGTGTTTAAGTAATTTTTTTTATTATAGTTAATTAAATAAAAATAATACTTTTTCAAGTACTATTTCTGTTTCTATATCATATTTATTTTAAATTACTTATTTCTTCTTCAGATAAGCCTGTACATTTGGAAATTATATCTATATTTACTTTTTCTTCCAACAATTTTCGCGCTGTTTCGAGTATGCTTTCTTTTTTACCTTGATCAATTCCAGCAGCCATACCTTGTTTCATACCAGTTGCTATGCCTTTTTCTCTTGCTTCTTCAAGTTCTGTTATTCTAAGCTTTTCTTCATGCAGTTCTTTATCATAAAGTCCTACTACATCATCTTCCATACTAGCTCTCTTTGCATCTTTTACATACTCTTCCATTATACTCTCACCCTCATATACTT
>CAVFIB010000085.1:0-4022 GCA_963622385.1 Bacteroidaceae bacterium
TTATGCATCATCTAGAATATGTAGTCTGTGTGGAAATAGAGATGATGAGTATAAAGATTTAAATAAAAGAGAGTATAAATGTAATAGTTGTGGACTTAGAATGGATAGAGATTTAAATGCTAGTATAAATATAATGAATGAAGGAATAAGTATGTATATGAAAGAACTTAGAGTTTAAAAAAGAACAAACAAATATAAAAATAAAATAGAGAGTACGGTAGCGACTATCGGAATTTAAGTCTGTGGAGAATATCAAGAATGATATCTATGAAGCAGAAAAAGAGAACCGTGAGGTTCTCAGGATAAAATTTAGCTTGTCTTTTGTTCTAATTAGATTAACATTCTTTAACCTCAAATGAAAGATTTGGTATTACAGAGCCATTAGTATTTGTTAGGTAAAAGATAGCACCATGAATTTGATCAACACCGCCCACATAGTGTTATTTCATATATGCCTTTATTCACTATAGTTATATTAGTATTATCAGTCAGTTTGAAATATTCATTATCCTCTGGAATTGTAACTGTTTCCTGAAATGCCATTGTTTTTGAAAAGTTTGCCTGTACAAAACTTACAAACAAAATACTATCATAACTAGTAGGATTATTTATTTCCTTACCAGGTTCTCCCTTTGGAATACTAAAACTAATGTTATGAACTAAACCATCAAAGTTATCCTTTGCTGTAGCTTCAGTACCAGGTTCTGCAGTAGTTGTACTTTCTATATTTATTCTTTCTGAAGGTCCAGTCGGCCCAACTATGCATCTACCATTTTCAAAGTTTTTAATATTCTCATTCCAAAAGTACAAAACTCCATTTACTAAATAACAATCTCCACTTGTACCAACAGGGTGTTTCTTTATTAATTTATCATAACTATCATATGTTCCCAGTTTTTTTAAACTATCTCCTTTTGGACCTTGAACTCCAACCATAGGATAAATTCCAATGCCATGAAGCTTATTCTTTATTATTTGATTATTCATAGCAATTTTTGCTTTATTATTAATAAAATCATCTCAAATCTATTATAATTTATGAATGTATAATAAGCATGATCATATCAATAATACAAAACCTTGCTATTCTTTACATATTAGAAAATCTAAAAGAACATTTTTATCTTTTTTTCCAGTTACTATTTCATATATTAAATCAATTATTGGAACATTTATCCTCTTTTTCTTAGTTAAATCATATATTGACTTCAAAGTATATAGTCCCTCAATAGTAGTATTTTGTATATAGTTATCTATATGTTCTTTATCATAATCTTCCCCAATTAGTTTTCCAAGTGTAAAATTTCTACTTTTTGAATTAGTACAAGTTAAATATAAATCTCCAAATCCAGCGAAAGATAAAATAGTTTTTTTGTTTCCTCCAAGAAGAAAAACTAATTCCCTCACATCATTTAAAGACTCAGTTAAAAATAAAGATATTGCAGATGCAGGCATATTCATTCCATGCATTATTCCCGATAAAATAGCAATAACATTTTTTACAGATCCACATATCATTGTACCTTTTATATCCTTTGTTTTCCTCAGCTTTGTAGTTTTATTTACTAAAGCTTTTTTTATAATTTTTTCCGTTTCTTTATTTTTTGTCCCCAAAGTAAGTCCAATAGGGCAGTCCTTTATTATATCCTCAGCAAAACTTCCCCCAGAAATAACTCCATAGTTTTTCGTATGAATATACTTTTTTAAAATATTTGTCATAAACATATTAGTATTTTGTTCTATTCCCTTAGTTGCAATACATATATGAGTCTTTTTATTTATCCTCATGTCCTTTACAGTTTCCCTAAAGTTCTTTGCTGGTACTGCTATGATGATCAAATCTTTATTCTTTGTACTTTTCCTTAAATCATTTGTTATTTTTATATTACCTGATATTTTGTAATTTTTAAGTTTCCCATCATTTGTTCTTTTGGTCTCTAGTTCATTTTTTTCATTTTCAAACTTTGTCCAAATAGTAATATCATGTCCATTTTTATCTATTATATGGGATAAGGCTAGGGCATAAGCCCCTGCTCCTAAAATCGTAACTTTCATATAATACCTCCAAGTATATTCTACCATATTTTTAATATCTAAATGTTTTTTCTGTCGAATTTAGATAAATTTTTCATTATTTTATGAAAACATCTTTCCTTTTTTGATTTTTGTGTTATTATTAAACTAAGTAGGAATAAGATATGAGATTTAAATATTTAAAATTATTTGTAATATCTATAGCATTTCTTTTTGTAGTTTCTTATACAAATGTAAATGCAGATACATTACAAGAAAAAATTGATTCATCAAGTGAAAAAGTCGTACTAGATCAAAACGTTACTGAAAACTTAAGCATTGCAAGTGGCAAAAGTGTTACTATTGATTTAAATGGTAATACTATTACCGGAGGAATTGAGGTTAAAGGTACTCTTATAGTGAAGGATTCTAAAGGTAATGGAAAATTAATTGCTAATACTGGTAAAGACAAATCTACTATTCAAGTCGAAGGTGGTAAATTCACTTTAGAAAGTGGAACTATCAATAATGATGAAGGCTATGGTATTTATTGTCATGAAGGTGGAAAAACAATTGTAAATGGTGGTACTATTGATACTTATTATTCAGGTCTTGCAGGTAATAACACTACTGGAGATATGTATTTTACAGTAAATGGTGGTACTATTAAAGCAAAATATGGTCCAGCTATCTATATGCCAGGACAAGTAAGTCTAGATGTAAATGGAGGTAACATAGTAGGTGGTATTTCACTTAGAATGGGTACTGTTAATGTTACTGGTGGTAATATAACTGCTATTACAAGTGGTATTGATAATCCAAGTGAATATTATTCATATAATGGTAACGTATGGCTTCCAGATGCAATTTATGTTTTTGGAGGAACCTATAATTCAAAAAGTGAAAACAACTTAAACATAAATATAACTGGTGGAGTAATAACAAATACAAATAAAGAAGGTAGTGCTCTTGCTATCTATGATTTAGGAAAAGTAAGTCAAAGTATGAAAGTTTCTATTTCAGGAAAAGCAAAACTTACTACAAATAGCAGTACTAGATCAGCATATGATGTAATATCTTTAAATGATTTAGGGGTTACAAGTCCAAAAGAAGGATTTAATAACTCATCATATATTGGTAAAGTAAGTACAAATATAACTGTTGGAGTATTCTCAAGCATTAACGATAAGTACATAGCAGACGGTTATGTAAAAACACTTGAAAATGGAAACTATACAGTAGAAAAAAACAAGTAAAAGTAGATATACCTACTATAGATTTAAATAAAGAAGTAAAGACTGTAACTGTTGGAGTAACTAATTATAATACTGTAAAAGGAGTTCTTATAGCATCTCTTGAAAACAGTAATATTGATACTAGCAACATAACACCTCTAGTAGATGTAAATATAGATAATAAAGACGAAAGTTCTGTCTCAAACGAAAATAAAACATTAATTAAAGAAGAATTAGATAATAAAATTAAGAATGCTACAATTGCTAGTTACTTTGATATATCAGTCCTTGTAAAAAATTCTGAAAATAACCAAGTACTAGGAAACTTAACTAAATTAACAGATAAAATTAACTTTACTATTGCTATTCCTGGTAATTTAACCAATACAAAAGCAGGTATGGAAAGAATCTTCTATGTTGTAAGAATCCATGATGGAAAAGCTACAGTTATTAATACAACAAAATCAAAAGATGGAAAATCAGTTTCATTTGCAACAGATAAATTCTCAACATATGCACTTGCATATAAAGATGTAGCAAGTACTAGTACAGTTAATGTTAAAAATCCACAGACTTATGATAGTATTTTAAACTATATCATATTTACACTTGTAACAGTTGGTTTATCTACTGCAACACTAGTTTATTTAAAGAAAAATGGTTTAACTAACTAATAATGCTAATTAAAAAAAGTAAACAATCAAATCCATTAATTGTTTACTTTTTATTATGTTCCGAGATAGGAACATGATAAAACCACCCGCTATGCGGGTG
>CAVFIB010000086.1:0-4022 GCA_963622385.1 Bacteroidaceae bacterium
AGTAAAAAACATAAGATTTAAATGCATCTTATGTTTTATTTTGTTTACATATCTTTTAAGGTAAGAGCAACTTTCTTTTTGTCTTTATTAATTTCTAGTACTTTACATTTTATTATGTCTCCGACAGATAGGATATCGCTTGGATGTTTGACGTAATTATTACTTAAATTAGAGATATGGATTAGGCCATCGTTTTTTAGACCTATATCTACAAAGGCTCCGAAGTCTATTACGTTTCTTACTGTTCCTTCGAGAATCATTCCTTCTTTTAAATTATCTATTGTAAGAATATCACTTTTAAGTGTTGGTTTTATAAGTTCATCTCTTGGATCTAGAATTGGTTTTTCTAATGATTTTATTATATCGTCTAGAGTGTATTTATCTATTTCTAGTTTTTCTATTAGCATGTTTTTATCTACTTCTTTTAGTTTGTTTTTTAAAGTTTCTGTTCCTAGTTCGTCTAGGTTTGAGTTTATTATTTTAAGTAAACTGTATGTTTTATCATAACTTTCTGGATGGATACTTGTTTTATCGAGTGGATTATCTCCATCATTTATTCTTATGAATCCTATTGCTTGTTCATATATTTTATCTGATATTTTAGTTGCTTTTTTTAGCTCTTCTCTTGTTTTATATTTTCCTTTTTCTTCACGTATTTTTAATATTTTATCAATTGTTTTGGAAGTTAGTCCTGATATATGTGATAGTATTTCTTTAGAGGCTGTGTTTATATTTACTCCGACATTGTTTACGACACTGTCTACTGTGAAATCAAGGGCTTCACTTAGTTCTTTTTGTTTTACGTCATGTTGATATAGCCCTACTCCGATTGATTTAGGATCGATTTTAACAAGTTCTGATAAGGGATCTTGGAGTCTTCTTCCGATGGAGATAGCGCTTCTTTCTGAGACATTTAGGTTTGGAAATTCTTTTATTGCTAGATTGGATGCTGAATAGACACTTGCTCCGGCTTCATTTACTATTATGTATTTTGTATTTGTTCCTTTGATTAGTTCGGATACAAATGCTTCACTTTCTCTAGATGCTGTTCCGTTTCCTATTGCTATTACGTCGATATTATATTTGTTTATTAAATCAAGAACATGTTTTTTACTTTTTTCTTTTTCGTTTTGGGGTTCATGAGGGTAAATAACGCTTATATCTAGAACATTACCTGTTTTATCTAGTACTGCTAGTTTACATCCTGTTCTAAATGCTGGATCGAAGCCTAGGACGGTTATTTCTTTCATTGGCGGGGATAAGAGTAAACTTTTTAAGTTGCTTGAGAAATTTGATATAGAAACTTTGCTTGCTTCATCAGTTAGTTCACTTCTTATTTCTCGTTCTACTGAGGGGATTATTAGTCTTTTTAGGCTGTCTTTTATAGAAAGTTCTACTAAAGGACATACTTTTGATTCTTTGTTTTTGATTAGTTTTGTTTTTAGGTAAGATTCTAATTTTTCTTGATCAAAATTTATTTTAACACTTAGTATTCCTTCTTTTTCTCCTCTGTTGATAGCTAGAACTCTATGTGGTTTGATGTGTTTAATGGATTCTTCATAGGAATAATACATTTCATAGACTTTGTCTACATCGTCTTTGTCTTTTCCTTTTTTTAGTTTTGTTTCTATTACTGCATTTTTATAAATGAAGTTTCTTATATATTTTCTGTAGCTAGCGTTATCAGAGATATATTCTGATATTATATATGATGCTCCTTCTAGTTTTTTATCTATGTCTTTGATTTTACAATTATATGTTCTTGCTAGGTCTTCTGGGGTTTTGTTTAGAGGAAAAGAAAGTATTATTTTTGCTAATCCTTCTAGACCATTTGCAATGGCGTCACTTGCTTTTGTTTTTTTCTTTTCTTTATATGGTCTATATAAATCTTCGACTTCTACTAGTTTAGTGCAACTTAATATCTTTTGCTTTAGGTCTTCTGTCATTAGATCTTTTTCTTCGATTAGTCTAATTACGTCTTCTTTTCTTTTCATGAGGTTTACTTGATAGCTATAAACTGTTTCTATTTTTTTTATTTTTGTTTCATCTAGTCCGTTAGTAGCTTCTTTTCTATACCTTGCTATAAAAGGAATGGTATTACCTTCTTCGAGTAGTTTTAATGTATTTATCACTTGTTTTTCAGTAATGTTTTCCTCTTGGGATATTTGTTTTATTATTATATCATTCATTTGTATCACCTTTTTAATTATAGAATAAATTAAGAAAAAAACCAACTTTTTTTGAGCTGGTTTTACATTATTCTTCTTTTATTTGTTTTGTTGTGCCATCTTGAAGAGTTAGTTTGTAAGTCAAAGCTCTACAACTTTCCCATCCTCCGGGACAACTAACTTTTATATCTTTTACTTTATAATCTTTTAGTACATAATCTCCTTTTATTGAAGATAATGATAAATATCCTTCATGATTATATCTTTTTACTGAACCATCTTTAAATATTATATAAATGAATTCTTGAGAATCAGAAGTGTAAAAATTATTAGTGGTTACAACTTTTTCAACTTTGTCTTCGTCTATATCTAAGTCTTTAATGTTATAATAACTAGAACTTTTTGTATAATTATTTGAGGTCATTAAATCAGATAGATCATATGGTTCTTCTTCATTGTCTACACTTTCGTTAAATGATACAATATACATTTTGCCTTCATAGGCATATTCTGCATGATAAGTACCTGCACTATATAGATTTATGTTATTGAGATTAGTAGATTTTGTGCTATTTTCTGCCTTGATTTCGTTTAATTTATCATTTGCTTCTTTCTTTTCTCTGTTTGCTATTTCTAAGTCATCTCTTGCTACTTCTAGATTTGTTTTGGTATTTTTATCTAGCACTAGTTTGTCATATGCTGTGTATGCTCCTAGTCCTAGTAACAATACTATTAGAATTATTATTGTTACTGTTTTTCCTGTACTTTTTGGCTTTACTTGGTTTTCTTCCATATTTTCACTCCTTTTTATTATCTTTTACATTTTTATTTTATAATAAAAATGATATTTTTTCAAGTGCTATTTTATCTTGATTAGTTGTCTTTTACTATGTTATTTATTATTTTATTTCCGTCTGTGGTAATGTTATATTTTGTCTTTGTGTTAGTGTTTGTATCATTTTTATAATATTTATAATTTGTTCCATCAAATTCAATTTCATCTTCTTCTAGTAGATTATCTATTGTTATTTCATCTTTTAATTTTTTTGTGTCGTTATATATGGTCATTTTATAGATTTTTTCTTGAGATATTTCTCTTAAGAAACCTAAGTATTTTCCTTTAAAGATATATAACTTGGCATTGAAATTCGTTAGTACAGAACTATTTTGTAAAACTCCTCCGGATAAGGTGTCTACTTCTTTTCCGTCTATATATAATGTATAGTTTACTTCTTCTTGATCTTTTATTTTGTAATATTTGATTTTTAGTTTGTGATTTTTGTTTTTGTATGCAACTTCTATTTCTTTTGTGCAAGAATTGTTATCTATAATGCAGGAAGTGCTATTTAGGTCAAAGATGTTTCCTTCGACTAATATATTTGAAAAGGACTTATCTTTAACAACTTCTGGTAAAGTGTCCTTAAAGAATTTATCATAAACTATATAACTAATGGATGATATAAATAAAATAAGTAATACTATTATAATTATTGTTTTTTTGTCTTTATTGTTCATACTACACCTTCTTTTTTATAGTATAACATGTATATTGTTTTATTGGTTAAAATAGTATTTTCTTTGTGTAAATAAGTGTAAAAAGAACAAAATAAAAACCCTTTTAAGGGTTTGATATTCTATATGGTAGCGACGGAGGGGATTGAACCCCCGACCTTCCGGGTATGAACCGGACGCTCTAGCCAGCTGAGCTACATCGCCAAAAATATAGGCAATGTAATCATAACACAGGTTTGTAAAAGTTGCAATACAATTTTGTGATTTTTTTAACTTAATGCACGTTTTTTGTTACTACTCAGCCATAAAAGAGACGAATTTTAATTAGTTCGTTTTTTTCAC
>CAVFIB010000087.1:0-4017 GCA_963622385.1 Bacteroidaceae bacterium
ACTCTTTTTATTAATTCTGTGTTATTTTTTTCTATTAAAGGCTGAGTAGTAACTAAAAGAGAAGTTTGACATGTATAATTTTTAGTTTTCTTCTTGTTCTAAATTTAATAATTTGTTATACTTTACTTAAGGAAGTGAATAAGTATGAGATTAAATATAGGAGTTATATTCGGAGGAAAAAGTGTTGAACACGAAATTAGTATTATCTCTGCTATTGAAATTATGAACAGTTTTGATACTAATAAATATAAAGTAGTACCTATCTATATAGATAAAGATAATACTTGGTATTATGGAGAACATTTAAAGAGCATTTTACATTATCGTGACATTGCTCTTGTAAAAAGATATGCAAAAAAAGTTTCTTTAGTAAAAAGAGGAAAAAGTTTTATCCTTGAAGATCAAGGACTTTTCAAAAAAAATATTTGTGTTATTGATATGGTTATGCCTATTGGGCATGGAGCCTATTTAGAAGATGGTTCCTTACAAGGATATTTAAATATGCTTGGAGTACCCTTTGTAGGTTCCTCAGTTATAGCATCCGCAATAGGACAAGATAAAGTTATCCAAAAAGAACTATTTGAATTTAATAATATACCCGTTTGTAAATATGTTTGGTTTAATGACTTTGAATTTGAAAAAAATAAAAAAGATGTTCTTGATAAAATAAACACCTTAAAATATCCTTTATACGTTAAACCTGCAAGTTTAGGATCATCTATTGGAATTAATTTAGTTAAAGATGAAAAAGAACTTACCCGTGCTATTAAAGAAGCTATTTCACTTGATAGTAAAATCATAGTAGAAGAAAGTGTTCCAAATGTAAAAGAAGCTAACATCAGTGTAATGGGAAATGCTGAAAAATGTAGTACTAGTGAAATCGAAGAAATAAATATCAATTCTGAGTTTTATTCCTTCAAAGAAAAGTATGTCGAAGGCCACAATAAACTTAATAAACCAGAAGAAATCAATAAACCAATCGTTTCAAAAGAAATGATGGAAGATATGAGAAATTATGCCATTAAAGCTTTCAAAGTCATTGGAGCATCCGGAGTAGCAAGAATTGATTTCCTAATTGATGATAAAAACAAAAAAGTATTTGTTAATGAAATCAATACCATCCCTGGAGATCTTGCTAGTTACTTATGGATGTCTAAAAAAATGACTCAAGAAGAACTTATAGAAAATTTAATCAAAATAACAATTTCTAATCAAAAGAAAAAAGATTCTAAATTACAAGCTTTCGAAGGCAACTTACTAGAGCAATATGATATCCTAAAAGGAAAAAAGCTTCAAAAGAAAGAAAAATAGAGAAAATAAAAAATAGTTTTAGCAATAAGACTATTTTTTTCATCAGAAAATAAAAAAAGAACTATAAAAGTTCATAATTAGTATTACCTTATTTTTCTTCCAGTATGTTCAATCTTTTTACTATCAATAATTTCATCATCATTACTTTCATCAAAAATAGAATTCAAATCAAAAAGTTCAGGGTTCTCTTGCTTTATTTCATCAAGCATTTTCAAATAATATAGCTCTTCTTTTTTAGGGTCAAGAGCCTCTCTATCAAGATGTTCTTGTTCTACCTTCGATTTTAGATCACTTAACTCTTCATCTTTTTGCCGTGCTTTTTTTACATTAAGAAATTTATTTTTTATTATTTTGTATTGTTGATGACTATATTCTACTACTAATCTTTTCCAGTCCTCATATTCTTTAATTACATTTAAAGTCCTAGGATTATTATTAAAATTTTTATTATCTTTTACTACTAATATATATTTTAAATACATACTCATTTGTTCGGTCTTAGATAATATTTGTTCTCGCATTTCATTTATTTCTTCTTTACTCTTTAAAGAAATGTTCATTTCACTTAATTTTGCTATATATTCCTTTCCATGCTTTTTACCTTGTGTTATATCTGCTTCAGTAATTTGTATTTTTGAAGGCACAAATAATATTTCATCTTCAAATCCTCCTAAAACTTCTTCAATATTAATCCATGGAACATCGCTATCAATAAGAAGTATGGCCTTATCTGTATCATCTGCAGTATGACTTCCTTTAAGAAACTTTCTTGAAAACGATAAAGTTCTATTTATACTCGTAGTAGTAGAAAAAAATGAAACATTTGTATTATCAATTGATTTTATTAGTGATTGATTTGTTCCTCTATATAACTGTTTATTAGGCCTTTGGCATCCATTTTTAATATATGACTTCATAATAGCAGAATATAAATTTTTAATATCATCAAGAGCTTTCTCCATTAAATCCCTAGTCATAACCGGATAACCCTTTCCATTTCTACTATTAATGTTAATCTCACTTTCTAATCCTTCACGTAATAAAGTATTAATTATTTTAAAATCATTTTCTTGATACCTTTCCAAAGAAGATATCTCATCATTTGTAAGCTTATAATCCATCAGTATCACTTCCTATGTTACATTCTAACATAATTCCTTTTCTAAATCATCACTTTATTACTATTTCAATTCATAGAGTAGGGTACCTATTATAAAAATTATATAATTTTTCAAAATACATTATTATTCAAACTAAAAAGAGGTCTCCCTCTTACTTAAATAACTCACTATGACTACCTGTTGCGATTAATAAAAGATTAAGTTCACTATCATCATGTTGATATACAAGCAACCAGTCTGGTTCTATATGACATTCTCTACAGTTTTTATAATATTTATTACTTATTAAGTTATGATCTCTATATTTTGAGTCTAAAGTTTCAAAATGGGCTAGTTTGTCAATTACTTCATCTATTTTATCTAAATCTTTGCCCTGTTTTGAAATTTTTTTTATACTGCTTCTTAAAATTAGTGGATAAAACTAAAGTACACTTTTTATCAGTCATCAGTTAAAGCTTTTCTTAAAGATTTTACATCATCATAACTTTCCAATTCAATTTTACCATTTTTATAGTCTTCTATTTCATGTAAAGATTCCAATAATTCTTTGCTAGGAGCTGAAACCATACTAGGAGTAAACACAAGTCCCTGTTCTCTATCACATTGCCTTAAAAACATATTAATAGCAGAGCTAGTATTTGTTCCTAAGTTTTTAAATAAAATATCTACACTTTTTTTTAAATCTTTATCTATTCTGATAGTCATATTAGTTGTATTAGATATAGTACTCATAATATATACCTCCCTGTAAATAATAATAATATATTTTAAAACAAAAGACAAGTGCAATACACGTGCAAATTGTTTGCAATATATTATATGTAATATTTTAAGATCTATGTATAAAATTATAAAATAAAACAGGGCAATAAAAAAACGAACTACTAAAGTTCGATTATTTCTATAGTGGTGCGGGTGAAGGGACTTGAACCCCCATGGATTACTCCGCTAGATCCTAAGTCTAGTGCGTCTGCCAATTCCGCCACACCCGCATGATATGGTGGACCCTGTAGGACTCGAACCTACGACCGCCCGGTTATGAGCCGGATGCTCTAACCAACTGAGCTAAGGGTCCATTTCTTTGACTTCTTAATAATAACATATATTTTTAATAAAAATCAATAGTTTTTTTGAATTTTCTTTAAAATTCTTTTCATTTGTTATAAAATTAATATGGTGATAGTATGTATATAGTTATAAATGATAAGAAATATGATGTTATTTTGATGAATTCCTTTTTTACCAGATTTAAAGGACTTATGTTTAGAAAAGATCCTATATCTGATATATATATGTTCCCTAAATGTTCCAGTATCCATACTTTTTTCATGAAACAAGAAATTGATGTTTGTATCCTAGATAAAAACTTTATCATTAAGCACATATGTCATTCCATGAAGAGGGGAAGAATCCTAATAAAAAAAGGTTATTATACCCTGGAAATGCCTCTTGGCACTGCTAAACATCTTCATATAGGAGAAAAAGTCACCAGAACAAAAGATAAGTAAACTTACCTAGAGAATCTCACGATTCTCTTTTTCTGCTTCATAGATATCATTCTTGATATTCTCCACAGACTTAAATT
>CAVFIB010000088.1:0-3997 GCA_963622385.1 Bacteroidaceae bacterium
TGATAAAGTATTAAAAGAAATAGGGAAATTTCTCTTCAAAAGCATAGCAGGGAAAACTCTAAATGACTACAAAAAGAGAATTCAAAGTATCTTAAACACAGATCTAGAAGTAAACATAACAAGTGGCTCTACAGAATCAAATAACTGGGCATTAAAAGGAATATGTCATGAAAAAGATAACAGCAAAAACAAAGTAATAACAACCCAAATGGAACATTCCTCAATAAATGAATCCCTAAAATACCTAGAAACAAAGGGCTACGAAATATTATATGCACCATTAAAAGATGGAACAGTAGATATAGAAAACCTAGAATCATTATTAACAGATGAAGTTGCTCTAATAACCATATCCTCTGTAAATTCAGAAACTGGCACTTTACAACCAGTAGAACAAATAGCAAAATTAGCAAAAAAACACAAAATACCTTACCACTGCGACATGACTCAAAGTATAGGAAAAATAAATATTCCTTTTAACAACATAGATTTAATAAGTATTTCTGCCCATAAAATATACGGTCCAAAAGGAATAGGACTATTATTAAAAAATAAAAATACAGATTTAAAAAACATAATATATGGACAAAGAAAATACAATTTAGGCCTAATAAAAGGTATCACAAAAGCTTTAGAAATATCACTAAAGGATCTAAATCAAAATTACAAAAAAGTAGAAGACTTAAACAATTATCTAAAAGATAACTTAAAAAGTCTTCCTAATATTATTATTAACCAAAGCAAAAACTCTATACCACATATTTTAAATATAAGCATTTTAAACTATAAACCTGAAACATTTTTACATTATTTAGAACAAGATGATATTTATATATCAACAAAAAGTGCTTGTTCTAGTTCAAATTCTTATTCTAAATCAGTATATGCATTAACAGAAAATAAACACCTAGCAGAAACCTCAGTCAGAATAAGCATTTCTCATTTAACTTGTAAAAATGACTTAGATAAAGTTATCACTTTGATAGAAAGGGGGAAACATGCAAGATAAAAGATTTACTATGATAGATGAAGAATTTATCTGTTTTAATTGCAGCACAAACGTTAAACCTCTAGGGTACACTGCACGAGATCATTGCCCAAACTGCCTATATTCCATGCATCTAGACATAAACCCCGGTGACAGAAAATCAAACTGTCATGGCATTTTAAAACCAATAGGAATAGAAAAATCAAAAAAAGATAGTTATAAAATCTTGTACAAATGTGAAAAATGTGGTTACAAAACAAAAAATAAAGCTGCTATCGACGATAATATAGACGAAATAATAAGACTTAGTGTTGCAGAATAATAATTTATTGAGGAGTACAATAATGAAAAAAATAATAAAACTTTTAATATGTTTATTTATATTAATCTTATTCTTTGAATTAATTACATACCTTTTCAAAACCCATCACGAAATAACATATGATATAAAAGACGATAAAATAGTATATAAAATAAAGGAAATCTATAAAAATAAAAAATACTACATCAAAATAGAAAATAAAAATTATAAATACTCTTTCGAAATTAATGACAACTTTCACAAAAGAAAAAAAATAATAAAAAAAATATACACTTATAGCATAGAAAACACTAAATGCATTTATCCAAGAACAAAAGACAAAGAAAATACTGAAACTAACATAATATGCAGTAATTCCAAAGAAACCTTTTCTTACGAAACATACAAAGATAAACTTTCCAAATTTATTGAAACCCTAAAAAAAGAAGAAATTTCTAGTCCCTCATGGGAAAAAAACAGCGATAGTACAAAAAACTTAGAAACCCTCTCAGTCTACCAAAAAAACATCAAAAAAGGACTTCATATCCTAATTTATAAATATAATGGTTTTTATAGCGTATCAAATGACAATCTCGAAACAATTAAACTTTTTAAAAATGATACATACAAAAACAATCTAGGAGTCTCACTTGGTAGATACTATATAGTACCAAATTATAACCAAAAATATGAATACAACGAATTTTATGTTATTGACATGAAAAAAAATAAAACTAAAATTAGAAAAACAAAACAAAAAATATCCAAAGACTCTTACATAAATGGTGTTATAGATAACGAAATATACTTATTTGACAAAGATGAACTTAAACAATATAAAATATCAAAAAACGGAAAAAAAGTAACAGAAGTAGGAAACAAAAAAAATGGTGCACTCTATTATAATTTAGGATTTGAAAAAAAAGACATTTACTCCTTTAGAGACAGCAACTTAAAATTCAAAACTATTGATAACTATATAAAAAAACTAGAAGGAAACACTAGCATAAAGTTTATAGAAAAAGATAAAGACACATATTACTATGTAACAGATTCAAACAATGTCTATTACTATAATACAAATAACAAAATTAAAGTCCTACTTTTTAATAAAAAAATAAGTGACTTTAAACTAGTTAATGAAACTTTATTTTTCATATCAGATGATACATTATACTCTTACAATCAACAAGAAGGACTAAAACAACTTTTAAAATACAAAGAATTATCATTCAACTGGGATAATCGAATTGCTATATATATGGAGTAATTATTACTCTTTTTTTTCATATATTTAAAAAAAGGAGGTATTGTTATATGGACATGTATATAGTAGAAAAAGGAGATACTATTGAAAGTATTGGTAGAAAGTATAATATTCCCGTTATAGAAATAATTCAAGCCAATAATTTAACTGCACCTTATTTACTAAAAGAAGGACAAAGTCTAACCATTCCAACTGGTCTTTATAATATTTTTAATTATTACAAAGTAAAAAAAGGAGATTCCTTATATGAAATTGCCAAATCCAATAATATAAGTGTTGATTTACTAGCTCAAGTAAACGGTCTAGAAAAAGATGAATACATATATGAAGGACAAACTATTCTTGTTCCAAAAGGAGATGTTTCTTTATATATAACTAAAACTGGTGATACCATAGAAACTCTATCTGAATTTTTTAATGCTCCATCATCAGATATCATCTATAGTAATAACAACATTTACTTATTACCAGGACAACTTATAATCTACAGGAAACAATGATAATTTTTAATTTCAAAGTATAGACATACAGTTTTTCATATTATAGGAAAGTGCTTGGTTAGTTATTAAAGGGTAAGGTAAGAAATTAGACATAAGAGCATGTTTAATTCTTTAATTTTAAAGGAAGTTATACTTTTGCTCAAATTCAAAAGTAAATGCAACTTTTGAAAGTTAAATGCAACCTTTAGTATGATTTAACATAACTAACAAATAAAGAATAACTTTATTTGTATTAAAATTATATCAGAAAAGTGTAAGTCAAGGGTAAAATGAACTGCAAGCCCTTGACTTACTTTAGTTTTGAGCATAAAATACATGACATAAGTAGTATTTAATGCACGACGAAAAGAAATTGCATTTTTTGAATTTTTTTGTAATTCAAAATGCAACCTTTAATTTGAGTGTTATGTGAGTGTTATGGATAGTGCTTATAGAATATTATTATTTTAAAATATCAGAAGTTAAGTTAATATCATTTGCTGGTATTTCTCTGATATTCAATTTATCTAAGGTATTTTTACCATAGATAGTGCTGAACAAATTGTAGGGTGATACATTGTTCAGTTTTTTTCTTTTATAAGAATTAATATGTGACATAATTAAATTAATATCATTTTGATTTAATTTATCAAAAGATGTACCTTTCGGAAATATTCTTCTTAAAAGTTCATGATTAACTTCACAAGATCCTTTTTCAAAAGGACTTGATGGATGACAATAAAATATTTGAGTTCTTTTTTCACCAGTATTTAAATCAAATTCGATTTCAGTCGGATTAGAAAACTCACTTCCATTATCGGTTAAAATCAAAATAAATAGTTCTTTGAATTTATCAATACCAAGGATATCTTGTAGATTATTAAAAATATCAATAACTGATTGAGCGTCATTATGTTCTCTAATAAAAGCAAGCATAAAAGAACAATTAACAAAGTGTATAG
>CAVFIB010000089.1:0-3954 GCA_963622385.1 Bacteroidaceae bacterium
ATATACTTTATTTAACTCATTCATAAGCAAATATTAAATATTTATAAAATCTTCTAAAATATAGTTAGAAATATAAATATTATCCTTTCTTATATAATAATAATCCCCTTCTTCTTTTAATTTACTTACATCAAACACTTCTTTTATTTCCTTATTATATCTTCGTTTAAACTCACTTTTAGAGACTCCTTTTATTTTTCTGAGTCCTAATATCATAAAGTTTTCCATATCTATTTTTATTGTCTGTTTCTCTTTACTGCCTACAAAATCTCCTTTTATATACCTAGTAATACTCCTTGTATTTGTATATCTAATATCACTAACATATCCAGATGCTCCCAGTCCAAACCCATAATACTTATCATTATTCCAGTAGGCTAAATTATGTTTTGATTCATATCCCTTTTTAGAAAAATTACTTATCTCATAATTTATATAATTATTCTTCTCTAAAAATGATACTATATAATCATACATTTCTCTATTTAAACCATCATCTATTTCTTTATAATTATTTATCCTTAAAATTGTATTATCTTCTAGTATTAAACTATATATAGAAATATGATTAACTTCTAAAGACATAAACTTATCAAGTTCTTTTTTTATATCCTTTAAAGTAGTACCATTAATTCCATATATTAAATCAATATTTATATTATCGAAATACTTCTTCACTAAACATATTTTCTTCTTTATGATATCACTCTTATAATTTCTTCCTAGTGTTTTTAATATATCATTATCAAACGACTCTACTCCTATAGATATTCTATTTACTTTATTTTGTTTAAGTAACTTAAGAAAAGATTCTTCTATATTTTCTATATTACACTCAAAAGTAAATTCTCTTGTTTTGGATAAATTTAGTTTTTTCACTATATTAAACAACTTTTCAAGTTGATAATCTTTCAAACAAGATGGAGTTCCTCCCCCTATATATAAGGTATTCAAAACCTCATCTTTATAACATAAGTTAATCTCATTAGATAAAGCTTCTAAATATTTATTAACCATTTCTTCATTATAATACATCTTACAAAAATCACAATAAGTACAAATACTACTACAAAAAGGTATATGGATATAACAAGAATTTATATTATTAGTTCTCATCTACTTTAAGTATCGATAAAAACGCTTCACTTGGTAATTCTACTGATCCTATCATCTTCATCTTCTTCTTTCCTTCTTTTTGTTTTTCTAAAAGTTTTCTCTTTCTCGATACATCTCCACCATAACATTTTGCAAGTACATCTTTTCTCATTGCTTTAACAGTTTCTCTTGCTATAACTTTATTTCCTATTGCTGCTTGAACAGGAACCTCAAACATTTGTCTAGGTATTATCTTCTTTAAGTTCTCTGTAATTGTTTTACCTCTTTGATATGCAAAATCCTTGTGTACTATTATTGAAAGCGCATCTACTATTTCTCCATTTAGAAGGATATCCATTTTTACTAAATCACTAGGTTTATCTCCAATTACTTCATAATCAAATGAAGCATATCCTTTAGTAGCACTTTTAAGTTTATTAAAAAAGTCATATACTATTTCCGAAAGCGGTAATTCATATATTATATTTACCCTTGTTTTATCTATATATTCTAGTCCTAAATAAGTTCCTCTTTTACTCTGACAAAGTTCCATTATTGGCCCAATGTACTTCTCAGGAGAAAATATTGATGCTTTTATATAAGGTTCTGTTATCTCCTTTATATTTACCTTTTCTGGCATTTTAGAGGGACTATCCACCAACAACTTTTCTCCATTTGTTTTAGTAACTTCATATATTACTGAAGGAGAAGTTGCAATCATATCTATTTTAAATTCTCTTTCCAATCTTTCTCTAGTTATATCCATATGTAAAAGTCCTAGAAATCCACATCTAAATCCAAATCCAAGTGCTTTTGAAACCTCAGGAGTATATTCTAAAGAAGCATCATTAAGTTTTAATTTTTCAAGTGCATCTTTTAGATCTTCATACTTTTTTGAATCTATTGGATAAAGACCACAATAAACAAATGGTTTTATTTCTTTATAACCAGAAAGAGCTTCTTTACACGGCTTTTCAAGATGCGTTATTGTGTCTCCTACTCTTACGTCACTAATACTCTTTATAGACGCTGTAAGAAATCCTACTTCTCCAGAATTCAATTCCTTTCTGAGTTCCTCCTTTGGAGTGTGTACTCCAAGAGATATTACCTCATAAGTTGCTCCTGTCTTCATCATTTTTATTTTATCTCCAGTTTTTAAAGTACCATTCATCACTCTTATAGAAAGTACTACTCCTTTATATGGATCAAAATAACTATCAAAAATCAAAGCACTTAATTCATCTGTTTCATATATATCCTTAGGACACGGAATTTTTTCTGCTATTCTATCAAGCAACTTATCTATTCCAATTCCTTCCTTCGCAGAACATAATATTATATCCTCTTCATTAAACCCTAAAGTGTCTACAATTTCTTTAGTTACCCTTTCAGGTTCAGCATTTGGTAAATCTATCTTATTTATAATAGGAATTATTTCCAAATTATTATCCATAGCAAGATATAAATTAGCAAGAGTTTGAGCTTCTATTCCTTGTGTTGCATCTACAACCAGCACTGCTCCTTCACATGCCGCAAGAGATCTACTAACCTCATAAGTAAAATCAACATGTCCTGGAGTATCTATCAAATTATAAAGATACTCTTCTCCCTTATAATTATATTTTAAAGAAACAGCATTTAATTTTATAGTAATTCCTCGTTCTCTTTCAAGTTCCATAGTATCAAGTGCCTGAGCCTTCATCTCTCTCTTATCTACAGCATGAGTAAGTTCAAGAATTCTATCTGCAATTGTACTCTTTCCATGATCAATATGTGCAATTATGCTAAAATTTCTTATATGCGTCTTATCCATTTATATCACCATCATTATTCTATCATATAAAGAAAAAGAAAAAAAGAGTTATCTCCTCTTTCCCCTTGCAAATTTTCTTAACCTTTTACCTTTATTTTGAGTAGCTTCTACCTTATCACATAAAGATAAAAACTCCTCATATTCATCTTTGTTTTTAGCAAACTGAACATATTTTCTTAACAATTCCATATCACTATCTGTTATATGCTTACAAAGTGGACCATCAGATCTATTAGAAGCTATATGATCAGCCATTGCAATTATTATATCTAACCTTGATTTCGTCATTTTTTCATTAAAATTAGACATAAAAAGATTATCTTGATACTTTTCTTCTAAAACAGTTATATCTAAGAGACTAATATCATCATTAATTAAATCTTTATATTTATTTTCACCCTTAAGATCACTAATTTCCTCTTCAGAAAAATATTTTAAAAGCATTGAATGAATTTCTTCATCATTATAACCCATACTAATTCCACGATTTCTAGTACTCTCATATAATTCTTTTTTACTTTCTCTAGTCATTTTCCCCAAAATTATCATAAACAAAACCTACTTTCTTGGATTAATAGCTTCTAAGAAGTCATAAAACTCATAACCGGTTATACCATATTGACTTTCTAAATCAACCTCTGGTCCCATAAGTTCTTGAATTTCTAATTTTTTATATTCTCTTATCGCTAAAACTTCTTTTGCCAAAGATTTTAAACTATCCGCAGTATTACAAGCATCTATTCTTTTATCTAAATCATTTTGATAACTTAATGTAAGCATATTATCATTTACAACTACTCCATATAAATATAATACACTTTTTTGATTCTTATTTAATCTATTTAATTTTTCTTCTTTAGAAATAACCATTTCTAAAGTATTTACTTCACTTTTCATAATACTCCTCCTTGAAAAAGCATTATATATTATATCATTTTTTTTCAAAATGTCAATATTTCTGTGACAAGTTATAAAACAATGTGTGACTTTTAGTTACTACTCAGCCATAAAAGAGACGAATTTTAATTAGTTCGTTTTTTTCACAT
>CAVFIB010000090.1:0-3897 GCA_963622385.1 Bacteroidaceae bacterium
TTAAAGAATTAAATTATGTTAAATAGTTGTCTACTTTTACTTGACTAATGCATTTACACTTAATGGAGGTATATCATGAATACAGAAGAAAAAGAAATTAAAAGACTTTTAAATGAAACTCAAGACTATTTTGGAAAAGATGAAAAAATTTGCATTTTCAAATGTAAAAAATGTCACAAATTGGAGCCAGTTCCCAGTTTTGTCATAAATGAACAGATTGGATTTTTAAAATTTATAAAGAAGGAAAGCACTCCCAAAATGGATTGTCCTTATTGTGGTAGTACTATGTTACCTCTTGATTTAAAAAATTGAAGTTTCTGCTTTAATCTTTTTCGTGTGTGCTTAATTTTATTAGGTCCATTTTTTATTTAATAACAATCCAAATGCAATTTCCTTATATATAAAAAAATCACTTAATTGTGATTATTTTTTGTTTTTGTTTCTTTATTGTCTGCGATTATACTTGTTTTTGTTATTATGAATATTATTAGAAGTAGGATTATTACATAGATTATTGCTCCTAGTTTTTTATCGTTTAGGACATATATTATTGATGCAAATGCAAAGAGTATGTTCATTGCATATATTGCTAGTACTGTGTTTCTATGAGATAAGCCTAGGTTTAGTAATTGATGATGAAGATGGGCTTTATCTGGCATGTATATTGGTCTTTTTTTAATTAGTCTTCTTATTATTGCAAATAGTGTATCTAGGATCGGTATTCCTAGTAATAGGATTGGTATAAAGAATGATGTCATTGATACTGTTTTGAATCCAAGTAGTGAGATTGTTGCTATCATGAAACCTTGGAACATTGAACCTGAGTCTCCTGAAAAGATTTTTGCTGGGTAGAAGTTGTGACATAGGAATCCTAGGGATGCTCCAAGCATTATAAATGCAAGTGATACGTTTAGTCCACCGAAGCTTGCTTTCATGAATGCTATTATTCCTATTGTTGCATAGAATATGCTACATGTTCCTGTTGAGAGACCATCTAGTCCATCTATTAAGTTAATTATATTTATACATCCTACTATGAATAGTATTGTTAATGGATAAGCAAATATGCCAAAGTTGATATGCATTCCGAATAGTGTTATTTTGTCTAGGATTATTCCTCCGTAGAAGAGGACTACTGCTGCTGCTATTACTTGTCCTAATAGTTTTGTTTTTGCTCCTATTGGACTTATATCATCTATTACTCCTACTATTATAATAATAAATGATCCTATTAGAATTGCATTCATTTGGATACTTTGAACTCCGAATAGCATATAACCAAATAGGAATGTTAGGAATATTCCAAGACCTCCTAATCTGGGCATTGGTTTTGTATGGACTTTTCTTTTGTTTGGTATATCCATTGCTCCTATATGTTTTGCTATTTTTTTTATGTAAAATGTCATTAGAAAGCAGAATAGAAAACATGTTAGGATTATAATTAATATATGTGTGTAATTACTTAGATCTAACATAAAATCACCTAGGGTTATTATATCATTATTTTAAAAAAAAATATAGATAATTTATTTATCTATATAATATAACTTTTCTAGCATTATTCCTGTTCCTTCTGCTACACATGATAAGGGATCTTCTGCTTTATAGACTGGGACTTTTAATTCTTCATGAAGTAGTTCTGGTAGTCCTTTTAGAAGGGCTCCTCCTCCTGTTATAATTACTCCTTTTTCTATTATATCTGCGGATAGTTCTGGAGGAGTTTGTTCTAGTACTACTTTGATCATTGATATTATTTTTTTTATGCTTTCTTGTAGTGCTTCTTCTATTTCATCGCTTGTTACTGTTATTGTTTTGGGCAAGCCTCCGACTAGATCTCTTCCTTTTACTTTCATTTTTTCTTTTGATTTATCTTTTGCGACTGTTCCTATTGTTATTTTTATGTTTTCTGCGGTTTTTTCTCCAATCAGTAGTTTATATTTTTCTTTGATATAGTCTATTATGTTTTGATCGAATGTGTTTCCTGCTGTTTTTATTGAGGCACTTGTTACTATGTTTCCTAGGGATAGAACTGCTATATCTGTTGTGCCTCCTCCTATATCTACGACCATGTTGCCTTCTGGTTTTCCTATATCTAAACCTGCTCCTACTGCTGCTACTTTTGGTTCTTCTTCAACGAATACTTTTTTTGCTCCTGTTTTTTCTGCTACTTCTTTGATGGCGTTTTTTTCGACTTCTGTTATGTTTGAGGGGCAACATATTAGTATTCTTGGTTTTAGAAGTTTTGAACCTAGTTTTATTTTTTTTAGGAAACTATCTAAAAGGGATTCTACCATATCGAAATTTGCTATTACTCCGTCTTTCATTGGTTTTATTGCTCTTAGTTTTCCGGGAGTTTTTCCTAGCATACTATTTGCTTCGTCTCCTACTGCTACTATGTTTTTTGTGTCTTCATCTATTACTATTACACTTGGTTCGTTTAAGACTATTCCTTCGCCTTTTACATAGATTAGTACGTTTACTGTTCCTAGATCTATTCCTATGTCTTTACTAAACATATTAATTTCCTTGTTCTTGGAAGTAATCTTCTGGGTTTACTAGTGTATTATCTTTGTACAATTCAAAGTGTAAGTGGTTTCCTAGATCACTACTTATATTGTTAGTTCCACTTGTTGCTATTATTTGTCCTTTTTTGACTTGTTCTTGTTCTTTTACTTTGACGTCTTTTACACTTTGATAAACGCTTATTATGTTATTTTTGTGTTCTATTTTTATGGTTGTTCCTGTTATGTCATCTGTTGTTACTGATATTACTTTTCCATCTTGTACTGCGTTTATGTCGAAGATTTCTTTGCTTGTATAGTCTATTCCTGTGTTTTGAATGTATGTGTTTTCGTAATAAATTATTGAATCTTCTTGATTTTGTTCTTCGTCTTTATAGTTGTAATAGTTTTTACCTATTTCTATGTTTTTTGATGTATATGGTCTTGTGATGCTTATGTTTTTGCTTGTCTCTGTTATTTCTTCTTTTGATACGGGCATAATGTTGTCGGTTAGGATTTCATATGAGACGTATTCTAGGTTTTCTTGTTTTTTTGAATCTATTACTTTTAAAGATGTTGTTACTGCATAACTTATTAAACAGACTAGTGCTAGTGTTGATATTACTATTCCTTGTAAGAGATAGTATTTTGAACTTCTTTTTATCATTAAAAAATCACCTCATTATAAGTTTTTACAAATAATGGGGTTTTATACATTTTTTATATTATTTTTGAGATTGTAGCACAATCGTATATGAAATTTGTTACTAGATAGATTAGTGCTAGTGCTATAAAGAAGAAAAATAGTCTTGCTTCTAATACTTTGTTTTTTTTGAATATTTGGTTTATGTTTAGTGAATTTAGTGCTAGGATTACAAGTGGTGTTACTAGTGCGTATAGCATGAATTTAATTGTCATTTTCGTAGTTTAGTATTTGGTTTATTCTTCTTTGATATTTTTCTTCTTTGTTTGGCTTTGCTTTTAGGAATGTTTCTACCATATTTATTGCTTTGTTTGGGTCTAGTTTTCCTGATAGTGCAATTACATTGGCGTTGTTATGTTCTTTTGCTAGTTGTGCTTCTTCTTCGTTATTTATTTTTGCACACATTATTCCTTTTACTTTATTTGCTGCGATTGATATTCCTATTCCTGTTCCACATATTGCTATACCTAGATCTGCTTTTTTTGATGCAACTTGTTTTCCTAGAAGGATTCCGTATTTTGGAAAGTCTGTTGATTCTTCGTTATTTGTTCCTAGATCTATTACTTCGTAATTGTTTTTTAAGTGTTTTATTAGTTCTTGTTTTAGATTATAACCTCTGTGATCTGATGCTAGTGCTATTTTCATTTTTCTAATCATTCCTTTCCACTTCACTACGTTCGTTTAAGGCACAAA
>CAVFIB010000091.1:0-3823 GCA_963622385.1 Bacteroidaceae bacterium
CTATACACTTTGTTAATTGTTCTTTTATGCTTGCTTTTATTAGAGAACATAATGATGCTCAATCAGTTATTGATATTTTTAATAAAGAGTATTAAACTTTTTGTTACATTCTTTGCAAATATAGTTTTGTCTATCACAATATTTACCATTTTTATTTATATTTAGAGAATGACATCTCGGACAACATATTGTTCCTTTTTCTTTCAAAACCATTTCGCATATAGCTTTTTTGCTTTTTTCTAAAATATCTAGTTTCTTATTTAGTTTATTTATAATATTTCTTATTTCTTCAACATTATTTGTATTCATATTTTAATCCAAAAAATATTCTTGATTGGCCAGCCACATTTTATTCATTTGCTTAAGATGAATTTAGATTGACTGACCAATCAAGAATATCCCTTTCTAAATTCATCTTAAGCATTTTTATTATACCACTATCCCTCAAAAACTACAACATAGCGTTTTAATTTAAAAAGTTCATAACTAGATCAATTATAACTTCTTTTTCTTTTGGGTTTGACTCTGCGATAAGTAATGTTAATGCTGTTAGAGTATTATTGTCAATAACTTGATTATTATTCTTATATAAGATGTCGTAATAGTTTAGGAAATAGATAAATAATGTTGCTGCTATTCTTTTGTTGCCATCTATAAAAACATGATTTTTTACAATCATATATAGAAAATTGGAAGCTTTTTCTTCGACGCTTTTATAAACTTCATTACCATCAAATGTTTGATAGATATTTCCTATTATTGCTTCTAGTCCTTTGTTTCTTTCGATAGCGAAAATATCACTTTCTTCATTAAATCTTAATTTATTAATAATATCTAAGCATTCATTATATTTTATTTGCTTTTTGCTGTTGTTTCCTTTAGGTTTTGTTAGTGTTCTATGATCATAATCATCTAAGAGATCAAGTGTTTTTGAATAGTTTCCTATTACTTTTAGGATTTCTTTTGCATCATTGTTTTCTAGTTTTTCATCTATCCTATTAGCAATATCTATAAGTTTAACTGTTTTTTCTAGATAGTCTAATCTTTTTTGATTGATTGCATATCCTTTTAACATATAATCTTTTAGGATTTTATTTGCCCATTTTCTAAAGATAATACCATTTTGGGATTTAACCCGATAACCTACGCTTATAATCATATCAAGGTTATAGTATTCTATATTACGTGTTACTGTTCGATTGCCTTCTTTTTGAACTGTCGCAAATTTTGCGATAGTTGAATCATCAAGTTCTTCTTTTAAAGCATTATTGATATGTTTTCCTATAGTCTTTATATCCCTATTAAATAACTGAGATAATTGTTCGCGATTTAACCATACGGTTTCATCTTTCATATTTACTTCTAGTGTTACATTTTGATTTTCAAATAAAATTATTTCATTTTCCATTAAAAACCTCCCTTTAAACTTTTACTACTTATATTTTAACATAACTTATCATATTCTTTGCTTGTTACTTTTTCTAACCATTCTGTTGATGTGTTTTCTCCGGGGACTTCTACTGCTATATGGCTAAACCAGGAGTCTTTTTTTGCTCCGTGCCAATGTTTTATGTTTGGTTTTATGGTTATTACCATTCCTGCTTCTAGACTTATTGCTTCTTGTCCTTCTTCTTGGTACCAACCTTGTCCTGCTGTACAGATTAGGATTTGTCCTCCATTTTTGGTTGCTTTGTGGATATGCCAGTTATTTCTACAACCTGGTTCAAATGTTACGTTTGCTAGGAATATGTTATCTGTTTTTGTTAGTGGATTTAGATATGAGTTTCCTATAAAGTATTTTGCAAAGTCTTTATTTTCTTGTCCTTTTTTAAATATATTTTGTTTTTCAAATTCTTTTTCATTCATTTTGATACACCTCTTTTGCTATGTTAAATGCTGCCCAGGCTTTGGGCCACCCTACATAGAATGCTGTATGGGTTATGATTCCTGTTAATTCTTTTTGTGTTACTTTGTTTTTCTTGGCGTTTTCTATGTGATATTTTAGTGATGAATCTGTTATACCACTTGACATTAGGGCTACTATGGTTATTACACATCTGGTTTTTAAATCTATACTTTCGTCACTCCAGTTTTCTCCGAACAATATATCATCGTTATAATGTGCAAAGTTTGGAGCAAAGTCTCCTAAACTATCTCTTCCTGCGGTTTGTTTCATTTGTTACACCAACTTTCTAATATTTCTTTTGAATATTCTGCATCACTTCCTCTTATGGCTATTCCTTCTTTGATGTTTCCATTTGTGTAATTTTTTATATCTTCTAGTGTACTACCTAGTCCTGATCCTTCATGTGTTGTAAATGGCTTTATTGTTTTGTTTTTAAAGTCTAATTTTTCTAATTGGGTTATTAATGGACAGGGATAATGTCCCCACCAGACGGGTCCTCCTACATAGATTGTGTCATAATTATCGATATTTTCTAGCGGATTTATTACATTTGGTCTTTTGTTTTCGTGTAGTTCTTTTTTTGCTACATCGCAACATTCATGATAATTATAGGGGTATTTTTCTTCTGGGATTACTTGGTAGAGATCTGCAGTTGTTATTTCTTTTATGTTTTCTGCGACTATTTCTGTGTTTCCTTTTGTTATGTTTCTTATTCCGTCTTGCATGTAGTTTTCTCCTGTATGGGAGAAGTAAATTACTAAACTTTTCATATTGTTTCTCCTTTTTTATTAATATCTTTATTAGTGTTAATATAATTTTACTACTCTTACTTAGGTTTAGGTCAAGTATTTTTTGATCTTTTCTTTTATTTATTTTTATATATTTTTGTATGTTATTATTTTGTTTTTCATATTATTTAGTGGTGATTGTTTTGAATAATTTGATTGCTCATAGAGGAATTAATTCTTCTTTGTTTGGAGAAAATACTAAGGAGGGAATTATTGATTCTCTTAATAGATCTTATGTTTCTGGAATAGAAATTGATGTTAGGATTACTCGTGATAATAAGATTGTTGTTATTCATGATATGACTATTAATAGGACTAGTGATGGGTATGGTTTTGTGGGTAAGATGAGTTTTTCTAAACTTAAAAAGTATAATTTTGGGACTAGTTCTAATCCTTCGAAAATTTCTTTGTTAAGGGATATATTAAAGGTTGTCCCTTTGGATAAGATTGTTTTGATTGAAGTTAAGTGTGAGATTTGTGATAAGGATAGGTTTATTAAATATTTTAGTAAATGTGTTAAGTCTTTTTTGGATAGGAACATTTATGTTATGAGTTTTAATAGTGAGATTATTAAGTTAATAAAGAAGAAATGTCCTTTTATTAAATGTGGTTTTTTGATTGGTTCTATTATTAATTCTAGTCATATTTTGGAGGATATGGATTTTATTGCTATTAGTAGTTATAGCGTTAATAAGGTTTCTGGTTATGATAAACCTATATTTGTTTGGGCTATTAATGGAAAGAAGAAGTATATTGATCTTGTTAGTAGGATGAATGATTCTACTTATTATATTGTGGATTATCCTGTTAGATTTTTATACAATTAAAAAGAATGCTTTTTGGCATTCTAGTTTTTGTTTTTACTTATTATAAGTGCTACTACTCCGATTAGGACCATAACACCTAAAAGTATCCAGCTAATTACCATAATATCCTCCTAATATCTTATATATCTTATTGTATCATTTTTTTGGATTTTTACAAGAAGAATAGATATTTCTGGTGTTATTTTACAGTAATTAATTATTTTTCTAGTTTATCAAGTACGTCTTTTGTTACTTCGATTGCTTTTTCTCGGGAATTTAACACTTTTAAAATATAAAATCTTTGCAAACCATTGAAAAATGGT
>CAVFIB010000092.1:0-3806 GCA_963622385.1 Bacteroidaceae bacterium
ATTTTAATTTAAAATTGAACTTTTTTAATGTAACATTTTTACTTAAAAGTCACAATTTCTGTGACAAGTTATAAAACAATTACAAAAATAACTTGTTTTATTTTAAAGTTTCTTTTATAATTTAAACTAGGAGGGAAAGTATGAAAAGGGAAAAAAGTTTTTATTATGTTTTTGTAATGTTTTTATTTGTAACATGTTATATTACTTGTTATGTGTTATCAAATAGAACAATAGAGTTCGGAGGAATGATTGCAACAGCAAGTGCCATGATATATCCATTTACTTATTTTATTTCTGTTTTATTTTATGAAAGATATGGAAAAGATAGAGTCTTTGAACTAATTAACTTCTCTGTAATATCTTTAATATTTATGGGAATACTATTTGGACTTGCTGGAACCTTTAAAGTAGCAGGTGGTCCAGATAGCCTAGAAAAGCTATTTAACATTGATTTTAGAATGCTCTTCTCATCAATAGTAGCATTCATAGTAGGACAATATATCAATATAAAATTATATGACTTCCTAGGTAATAAAAAAGGATTCGACTTCCTAATCGCAGGAGTCATTGCAATAACAGTAGATAGTTTCTTATTTGTAGCACTTTCATATCTAGGAGATATCTCTTTAGCACAAGTAATAAACCTTGCAACTGGGCAATATGCACTTAGTGTTATAGCAATAATTATATATGCACTTTGCTTTAATTCACTTATTCCAACATTACTAAAAACAAAAGATGAAAATTGTAATTGCGATACTTGCAATTGTCATAAAGAAGTCCAAAATAAAAAAACTAATTATAAGAAAAATAATAAAAAACAAAAAAATGAAAATACAAATAAAAATCAATAGTAAGTCACTATTGATTTTTGTTTACTTATTAATCTTTTGCATTTGTTTCATAACCTGATTAACTTGTTTTTGAGTTGGAGTTCTTCCCATACCACTCATCATCACCTTAATCATTTCTTCATTGATCGGAGGATTTTTCTTTAAATACTTTTGCATAAAGAATCTCGCAAGAAAAAATCCAATTATAAGTCCTATTATAAGACCAATAATAACCATTAATATATCATGTCCCATAAATTACCTCCCATAACTATTTTATAAGACAGTTTATGATAATGCAAGTAAAAATATGATAAAAGACTAAAACTATTTCGTTCTAATCTTTTCTTTGCTCATTAGCTTATCCATATAATCAGATCCATTACAATAACCAAGATATGCATAATCATCATATTTATAACTTTCACTTAAAGTAAAACCATTTTGAATCTTAGGAAGTCCATTAATTTTACCATTTTCACCATTTATCAAATGTTTCTCATCTTCCATACCACATTTAAAACCAGCTTCACGTAACAAATCTTGATCCTTTTTAGGACCAGCATTCTTACAATATGATTGAGCTATTTTACTTACAATTATAGCCTCTGCTCCTGTATCTTTTCTAAGTTTTTCCTTATCCTTATCAGATAAATCCTGTTTTGATACCTTATCATAATAATAATCATAAGAAGCATCATATGTTCCCTCATCTATTACTAGTTTAAAATCTTCCTTAGAAATATCATATACAGAGTGATATTTTCCATCAAGTGCATCTTTAGTACCAGCTATTTTACCTACCCCTAATGATATCTCTACATACTTTGGTTTTGGATTTTTATACTCTTCCAAACTTTCACTTGTAACTTTTGATTGATTCTCTATTATATCCTTTGTTATATTGGCATAACAATTAGCACCATTAATAGCACTTACTAATATAGCAGATGCCGCAGTAATAGCCATAACCTTTTTCTCTTATTATCCTTCATATAATTCCCTCCCTTAAAAAGTAATGCTATTATCATATAATAAAAGATACAAAATGTCAAATGACTATGATCTCATTTTCTGCTTAGACTTATTTATAAAAAAGAATTCTTGTTCTTTAAAATTACAAACAAACAAATTCAAATTTAAATCTTTTAGATCCTCTAAAAAAGATGGATTTTCTATATTACTTTCTATCCTTATATTAGAATTTTTCACAGTAAGTATAGATATTTCATTTAAGAAAAGATTATTTATTATATGTTCATTTAAATTACATGAATACATAATTTTATCTTTATACTTATTTTTAATAATTTTACTTATTTTATCCTTATCTAAAAAATTACTTATTTGACAAAATAAATTATAACCATATTCCTTATCACTATTTTTCATTTTATAAATTCTATTAAATATAAAAAACAATTCACTTTGTTTATTTTTATATAATTTACAAAACTCATCTTTCACATTAAAAATAAATAACTCTTTCATCCTATCACCATTATCAGTATATAAGACTTAAATACGTTATTTTGTCGAAAAAAGAAAGAATTAAAAATTTATTCTTTCTTCTATATATGGCACTACTTCCTCTAAACTTAATGTTACTTGTTTCATAGTATCTCTATCTCTTAATGTAACAGTATTATTTTCTAACGTATTATCATCTACTGTTAAAGAAAATACTGTTCCTGTTGCATCATTTCTTCTATATCTTTTTCCTATCGATCCAGCCTCATCATAACTTGTCATAAAATATTTATTTAACTCTGCATAGATTTTCTTTGCTTTTTCACTATGATATTTTTTTACAAGAGGTAGTACTGATACCTTATAAGGTGCCAAGAAAGGATGAAGTTTTAACACTAGTCTCGTATCATTTTCTAATTGTTCCTCACATAAGGCATCAAATATAAGTGCTAATACTGTTCTATCAAGACCACATGTTGATTCTATCACATAAGGTATATACTTTTCATTTGTCTCAGGATCAAGATATTCTTGAGAAACACCACTATATTCCATATGCCTTTTTAAATCAAAATTTGTTCTATTATGTGTTCCGTTGATCTCACCCCAACCAAATGGAAATTTATATTCAATATCACAAGCTTCTTTTGCATAATGAGCCAGTTTTTCATGATCATGATATCTTAAGTTTTCTTCTTTAATACCTAAATCTTTATAAAAATCAAGAGCATATTTTTTAAAATAATTATAAATTTCAGAATCATTTCCTTCTTTACAAAAAGTTTGATACTCCATTTGTTCAAATTCAATAGTCCTAAAAGTAAAGTTCCCCGGAGTTATTTCATTTCTAAAAGCTTTCCCTATTTGCCCTATTGAAAATGGTAATTTACATCTCATTGTTCTTTGAACATTTAAAAAGTTAACATATTCCCCTTGAGCATTCTCAGGTCTTAAATAAATAGTACTTTTCTTATCATTCGTAACACCCCTTTTTGTCTCAAACATAAGGTTAAATTCACGAACATCTGTAAAATTACATTTACCACATTTAGGACATGGAACTTTATTCTTTTTTATAAATGAAATAAGTTCCTCATGATTCATCGCATCACCCTTAGAATTTCCTAGAAAATCATTTACTAAGTTATCTGCTCTTACTCTCATTTTACACTCTTTGCAATCTATCAAAGGATCAGAAAAACTATCAACATGCCCAGACGCTTCCCACACTCTTGGATGCATTAAAATATCAGCATCCACTTCATATGCATTAAAGCGTTCTTGAATAAATCTTTTTCTCCATGCATCTTTTACATTATTCTTAAGTCTTGAACCAAGTGGACCATAATCCCAAGTATTAGCAAGACCACCATAAATCTCACTTCCAGGAAAAATAAATCCATAAGTCTTACAAAAATTTACTACAGTTTCCATATTCATATTTATCACTCCTCGTATAATAGTTTTTGTAAGTGATTTATTTTTAATATTTTACTTACATAG
>CAVFIB010000093.1:0-3760 GCA_963622385.1 Bacteroidaceae bacterium
AGGGATTAATCAATAAGAAATTAATTAATATTTCTATAAGATTGATTATACGTGATGAAAATGGATAAAATTTTAAAAGAAGCTTTAGAAAAAGAAAGTAAAAGACAAGAAGAAAACATAGAACTAATCGCATCAGAAAACTATGTTTCAAAAGATATATTAACATTGCAAGGAAGTATCCTAACAAACAAATATGCCGAAGGATACCCAGAAAAAAGATATTATGGAGGATGCGAGTACATAGATATATTTGAAAAACAAGCAATAAAATACTTACAAAAACTATTCGATTGTAAATATGCCAACGTACAACCACACTCAGGAAGTAGTGCCAATCTAGCAGTATATAGAGCACTCCTAAACCACAAAGACAAAGTAATGGGAATGGACCTATCAAACGGAGGACACCTAACACACGGACACCCAATAAACTTTAGTGGAAGAGATTATGAAATAGTATCATATACACTTGATAAAGAAACAGAAAGCCTAAACTATGACGAAATAGAAAAACTAGCCCTAAAAGAAAAACCAAAAATGATCATAGCAGGAGCATCAGCATATGCATTAAAAATAGATTTCAAAAGATTTAAAGAAATAGCAGACAAAACAGGAGCATATCTAATGGTCGATATGGCCCATATCGCAGGATTAGTCGCAGCAAATCTTCATCAAAACCCATGCGACTATGCAGACGTTGTAACCTCAACAACACACAAAACCTTAAGAGGACCCCGTGGAGGAATAATCCTAACAAATAATGAAGAAATAGCAAAAAAAATAAATAGAACAATATTCCCAGGTATTCAAGGTGGACCACTTATGCACGTAATTGCAGCAAAAGCACAATGTTTCTACGAAGCACTTCAACCAGAATTTAAAGAATATCAAAAACAAATAATAAAAAATAGCAAAGCCATGGCAGATAGATTTAAAGAAAAAAACGTAAAAATAATATCAAATAAAACAGAAAACCACTTAATGCTAGTAGATGTAAAAACATCATTCAAAGTAACAGGAAAAGAAGCAGAAAAAATACTAGATCAAATAAACATAACATGTAACAAAAACTCAATACCAAACGAAACAGAATCATTTACCACAACAAGTGGAATAAGAATAGGAACCCCAGCCATGACAACAAGAGGTTTCAAAGAACAAGAATTCATCCAAGTCGCAGACCTAATAATAGACACTTTACAACATCATGACAACAAAGAAAGGCTAAAGGAAAACAAAGAAAAAGTCCTAGAACTAACAAAAAAATTTCCAATCTACAAATAAAAAAAATGAAAATTGTATAATACACCTTACAATTTTTTTTATTTTATAGTATACTTATTAGAGTAGAAACATATACATAAAAATAAAATTAAAAACGGAGGTAATCATGAATATAGAAATGATCTTATCAACCATATGGGATATGGTAAAAATAATACTAGACATCTTAATAGTATGGGTACTAATCTATACTATATTAAAAAACTTAAAAAACAACGTAAAACTATCACTACTATTTAAAGGAATCCTATTCATAGCAATAATAAAAATCCTAGCAGATCTCCTAGGACTAGCAACAGTTAATCTATTACTAGAATACGTAATAGAATGGGGACCACTAGCACTAATCATAATATTCCAACCAGAAATTAGAAATATCCTAGAACAAATAGGAAAAACCCAATTATTAGGAAGACACAAAGTCCTAACAGTAGATGAAAGAGAAAAACTAGTCTATGAAGTTATTTCAGCAGTAGATACAATGAGAAAATCAAAAATTGGAGCACTAATAGTAATAGAAAGAGATGTAAGTCTAATAGAATATATCAACAAAGCAACAAATCTATACGCAGAAATATCAAGCGAATTACTAGTATCAATCTTCTTCCCAAATAATCCACTTCATGATGGCGGAGTAATAATCCAAGGAGATAAAATAAGTTGTGCCGGAGCAGTCTTTCCAACAAGCAATAGTCTAAAAATAAATAAAAGATTAGGAACAAGACATAGAGCAGCACTAGGTATAACTGAAGAAACAGATGCTCTAGCAATAATAGTATCTGAAGAAACAGGAAGAGTATCAATAGCAATAAAAGGAGAACTATTCTATAACCTAACAATAGACGATGCAAGAATCTTACTAATAGACGAACTAAGACCAAAACAAAATGAATTAGAAGACGAATATAGTGAGGAGGAAGATTTATAATGGCAACAAAAAAACCTCAAAAAAAGAAAAAACAAAAAAAACCAAATCCACTTGCAAAAATAGGACACGGTCTTTACTCAGTATTTAGCAAAATATATAGCATCATAGATAAAATAATAATAACCCCAGTTGCAAAATTTATACTTTGGTTATCAGGACTATTCAAAAATACAAACACAGTATTCGATAGAATACTAAACATAAAATCAGTACTAATAGTACTTTCCTTAGTAATAGCAATAGTAATATTTTTAAACTATGATAACGCAGCAAACAGATTAAGAAACGATGCCGCAGACATACTATATAATCAAAAAGTAACTGCATTATACAACGAAGAAGCATACGTAATTGAAGGCTTGCCAAAAACAGTAGATATAACAATAATAGGACGAAGAGCAGATCTATACCTAGCAAAACAATATGCAGATGAAGACGTAGAAATAGATTTAAGAGATCTAAAACCAGGAACACACAAAGTAAAACTAAAACATACAGGCTCAGTAAACTCCGTAGACTACAAGCTAGATCCTTCAACAGCAACAGTCATAGTATATGAAAAAATATCAGAATCAAAGAAAATATCAAAAGAAATCCTATACGAAGACAAATTAGACTCAAAGTACACAATCCAAGACATAAAGTTTAGTAGAGACGAAGTCTATGTAAAAGGACCACAATATAAATTAGATCAAATAGCAACAGTAAAAGCACTAGTAGACGTAAGAAAAATAAATAACCCATCCGTAGGAACAACAACACTAAAAGAAATTCCACTAGTAGCATACGACGAAAAAGGTAAAAAACTAGACGTAGAAATAGTTCCAGGAACAATAGATGCACTAGTAGAAATAGCATCACCAAGTAAAGAAGTTCCATTAAAAGTAATCCCATCCGGAGAAGTCGTATTCGGAAAAGCAATAGACGAAATAAAGCTAAACAAAACAAAAGCAACCATCTATAGTGATGAAGCAACACTAGAAAAAATATCATATATCCCAGTAAATATAAACGTAAGTGGTATAACAAAAGAAACAGAATACACAGTAAACCTATCACTTCCAAGTGGAGTAAGAGACATATCAACAAAAACAGTAATAGCAAAAGTAACACTAGATGATGTCAAAGAAAAAACAATCAAAAACGTAAACATAGCAACTAAAAACCTAGAAAACGGTTTAACAGCACAAGCAGCATCCAAAGACGATTCAATCGCATCAGTAATAGTAAAAGGTTCAGCAAATAATATAAAAGAAGCAAGCATAGAAAACATATCAGCATACGTTGATTTACAAGGACTCGGAAAAGGAACACATAAAGTAAAAGTCGAAGTAACAGGAGAAGACTCAAAACTATCTTATACTCCAAAAACAAAGACAATTACTATAATAATAAAATAGGCTAAAAAATTAGTCTATTTTTTTTGAGACGCAAATTTTAAAAAAACACCCAAAACCAAATATAAATATTGTATAATAACAAAAAAGGAAGTGAAAGGTTGAAAATAAAAACTTAAAATTATCCCACGACAAAAATCGTCAATGAAGA
>CAVFIB010000094.1:0-3545 GCA_963622385.1 Bacteroidaceae bacterium
TTGTGTTAGAATACCTTTCGGTTATATCACCTTTCTCTATGAGGTTTATTATGTCCTTTACTAAGAATTTGAATAAGTTATTGTTAATTGGCTCTGTTTTAATTGGGAGTAGTATAAATGGAAATTGCGCAAGTACGTCTATTGAAAGCCAAATTATATCTCCAACAAGTCGCTCTATGAAAACTATAACAGAAAAAAGTTTTCAAACTCTTGATCGAAAGTCACAAAACAATTTTATTACGTCAGCTATTATCGCTTTTTCTAATTATGAACTTATACAAGATATTTTACAAAGAATTAATAAAGATGAATTACAAATTCCTGTCTCAGTGGATTCAAAAATCATGCTTTCTAATATTGCTTTATTGTATACAACATTACAAAAAAAGGCTAGCCCTTCGGAGATAAAAGTGAAAAAAACGGATACTTCGACAAAATTAGATAGCAACGCTACCGCAGAAATTCAAAGTGTTGAATCAAGTTCTGATAGTGATAGTAGTGGTACTGATTTTGATGAAATACAACAGCTAAAATCATATTTACAAATTCCAAAATCAAGAGTACTTTCCTTAGCAGACTTACACAAAATGAAGGCAAATAGGGATATAGCCTTAAGTCAAATCTGGTTAGGAAATGTCTCTTTATCTTCAGCAAATAAAGAAGATTTATTTCGTAAAATAAATGAAGCATTAGAATCATATCAAACTTATGTTATCTTAGGAAAACATCAAGAGTGGAACAATGAATTTGGAAAAGACCCAAGATATTTATGGACCCTTATGGGAATGTTACACTCTTATAAGGATAAATTATCTAAAAAAATCTTAGTCGATAAAGTTTTAGAAGCATTATATCCAAACAAAAAAGAAAGAGAAGTTATTTTGAAAAACTCTAATAATGATAGGGGAAAATTAATTTATCTTTGGTTATTAGATAACTCTCCAGAAGTTCTAGGAGAATATATTATGTAAATAAAAAATTAAGTTTTATTATTTTTAAAGAGGATTGAACGATATGTTAGGGAAAAAGATGTTAATGTTAAAAGTTTTAGGGGTCATAGCGACAATACTATTTAGAACGGGGCTTCTAGCAGAAACTATAGAGCAACAATATAACGCATTAACCACCGATAGGGTTGTCGGAGAATTGTCATATTTGGACTGGGTAAAACGTAGCGGATCTCTCCAAGCCTATCAAAAAGATAACCTAGCTATTATTCGTGTACAGGGAACTACTTGTTTGTGTTGTAGCTCTATAATAAATGGTAAATTTTATCAAAGGGCAATTACCCCAGATACAGATAATTATCCTGAAATAGATCCTTTATCAATAATGGATTTATTGTACATGTATAACAACAATCCTAATGAGGATGGTGAACAATTAGTAGCTGGCGGAACATTGCAGGACAAAATAATCGCTTCTAAAAATAATGATTTACGAAAACTATTAGAAAAAATGTTGACCATAACTATAAAAAATTATAATGACACCTCAATTTCTTGTATTCAAGAAGATATTCAAGATATTATTACTAACGGAGATTCAAGTCTGCCACCTAAATTCAATACTGCAACTGATCTAGAAAAGATGGACCTTTTAAAAAACTCCATTGTTGATTTTCTAAAACGTTTGAAAAAATATGCTAATGATGTTGCATTCATATCAGATAGAACCAAATTATCAGATTCAGCAGTAAAGATCTCACATCATCTTGAAACGAATAAAAAGCAACTTACAAATTTAGACATTAAAAACGGTAAGTTAACTAATCTTGGAGTAATAGAAATATTATTAGAAGGAATAGATAAAAGGATAGTCGGAACAGCTGGAAAGAATTATGAACCCCCTACTGTTGATATTGAACTCCTTGTAAAAACACTAAGGTGCTTATTAGTTACGATCAGCAGCCCCTGGTGTGCGGCTATTCCGTCATTAAATTTTAATGCAATCCAAAATTGCGATTTCAGGATTCACGCAAAAGCAACTGTTTCTCAAGTCACTGGAGCAATCTTTCATACAGAACAAATGGTAGATTGGCTAAGTAAATATTTTGGAAATAATATTCTTGTAAAAATTTCTGGAAAAGCTCCTTGTCTTAAGTGTTCACATTATATTAAATATGCTCAGGGAATCATAGAAAATTGGAATGCTAGGACAGTTTTAGGATATAATGTAGGATGGAGTGGGAGAACACCAATGCTTGAGTGTATAAAATACCGCTATCCTATAAAGGTATTTAATGCACAAAGGGTTAATACAGATGCGGATCCATGGACATTGACATTAGCCGCACCGAGAACAATATTAACAAGAAAATTGTCTGAACTTCCTGGAACTTATAGTGAAAGTGATTTTGGAACAAATATAGGAATAGACCTATCTCATTGCTATGCAATAGAAAATGTTGATGGGGTACAAGGCAATGAAGAAGGAACCAGATATAAAGGCCAATTAACAATACAGCCGGATGGATCTATTGTTCAAACAACCCTTGATAGGGGAGAAAGTCCATTATTGATACCTTATACCCATCTTCCACATACTGGGGATTCTTTAGAAGAAGAAATAGTTGAATAAAATTATATAAAACATTCATTTTCAGAATAGCTATTTTTTTGTTTTAGGTTTGACAACTCGTACGTATTATAGTACTATATAACTATAAGCTACATAGTAATGGATAATTTTATGAACATAAAAACAGCTTCTGCTTTTAGATCAGATTTGTATAATACTATCTCAGCCACATATAATGGGGAACCATTAGTGATAACTTCTAAAAAGGGAAATTGTGTTCTTGTTTCAGAAAATGACTGGAATGCCATTCAAGAAACTCTGCAACTTTTAAATAATCCCAAAATAAGAAATGATATAATTACTGGTATTGCTACTGATATTAATGATTGCTCTGATTCATTGCCATGGTAAATAAGTGGAATTTGAAATATACCAAAGCAGCAATTGATGATTCACTAAGATTAAAGAAAAGTGGGTTAAAAGAAAAAGCTGAAAAATTGTTGGAAATAATAGAATTGGATCCTTATAAAACTCCTCCTAAATTTGAAAAATTAGTGGGATTAGAAGACACATATAGTCGTAGAATTAACATCCAGCACAGACTAGTATACCAGGTGCTGAAATCTAAAAAAGTTATAAAAATACTATCAATGTTTGGACATTACTAATGTAGATATAAGTACTTCATTTCTATATCTCATAATCAGTCACCTAACAAACATTAAATACTCAAGCAAGTAACTTTTTATAAATTCCTTCATTTAGTCAAGCTAATAACTCTTTTCTTTGGATTTTTAATAAGACTTTTCGTACCTCTCCTCTTCTGTCTCAATTCTCATTCAATAACATTTGTCCACGTTGTTTTAAAGAGCCATCACCGTTAATATATGTATAAAGAGTGGCTGTTGTAATGTTAAGTTTCTTCGCAACTTCTGATGCAACTGATTTTGGATCACTCATGGCTGCAATCGCTATTCTTAATGCTGATGCATCCATTTTCCTTGGTCTCCCTCCCATACGTCCTC
>CAVFIB010000095.1:0-3041 GCA_963622385.1 Bacteroidaceae bacterium
ATATTATTTCCCCTCCTCCTATCGTGTATATTCCTACCATCTCTTCTCTCCTTCCTTATTTAAAGATTAACTTCTTGCAAAATTAATAAGAGATTCTATCTCATTATTATCCGCGTTTTTTAACGCCCTTATATATAAATCTCTAGTATTTGACTTATTCGTCAAATTTTCACACCCCCAAGAAAACTTTTCCCTTCCATTTACATATGCTATCCAATCTGCCAATAATCTCGAACAACGACCATTTCCATTTGGAAACGGATGAATTGAAACAAAACGATGTGAAAATCTTATTGCAATCTCGTCTATATCATAAACATTATTTTCTAATTGATATTTATAATCATCACATAAATAAAGCATTTCTTGTGGTATGTTTTGCCAATCTATACCTATATTCATATTTGTTGTTCTATATTTCCCTGCCCACTTCCATGTTTGATCAAACATCCTTTTATGTAATTCTTTTATAAATATTTCATTAAATTTTTGTTTTTCTTGCTTAAATAACCACTTTTCACCTTCAGCAATATTTATTTGCTCAAAAAAATTTAAATCATTTTGTGTAAAAATCCCAGATGGTATTAAATTGTATATCTCATCTTGGTTTATTGGAGTTGCATTATTGGCATAAATAAATTTCATTATTTATCCTCCCAAATTTTATTCATTTTATTATGCAACAAATCTTCTGATTGGATCTTTATAAATTCTTTTTGATCTTCCGTATCTAAATTTTGTCCTTCTAAAAACATAGAGTGAATAACACTTTTACTCTCTTTTGCAACCTTCTTTTTTGCTTGCTCTTCTAATATTGTTTGCAAAGGTTTTTCGGGAACCAAAACATAAAACAACTCACAATTCAAAGCTCTAGCTATATTTTCTAACGTATTTAAGGTAAGTTTATTATCTATTTCATCATTCTCAATTTTATATATACGAGAGGACCCCACTCCAACACGCTTTGCTAATTGAGATACACTCATTCCAAGGCTCTCTCGAATAGTCTTAATCCAGCCATTTGTAGGTCTTTTTACATATATAACACTACGTAATTTGTCAAAAACTTTATCTAAACTTAATCTTTCTAACTTACTTGTAATATCATTCTTCATCTGATAATGCTTTTCTAAGAAATCATACTGTTTATTGTAACACATTTTATCTAAAAATACCATGATTTTATACATATATTTGTGTAAATAAAGCAAAATATTGTATACAAATATATATCTCTACAACCTAGATTCATCATCATCTCATACCTTTTTGAAGGGCGTCAAAGGTGTTTTCTATTTTCTTTTCATATACCTTTGCTGTTTCTACCATTATTAACGCTTGGTTCATTTGCTCATATGCATCCTTTCTCCTATTTGATATCGCTTCTTTCGCTTTCTGTAACTGTTTCATAAACTTTCCTACCTCTTCTTCGGATACCTGGGCATTCCTTAAATTTGCTGTCTCCGCAAACATTACATCTAGTATCTCCCCTATATAATGATATATAAAATCCATCGTCACTACATCTGCATAATCCCTTAAATCAAATTCCGCTCTCTTATATGCCGATAACACATTTATCATCTTATATAATGGCAATCTAACATTTTCTATAAATCCTATCTCTTCTTGCGTCAATGCTTCGTCATTTATCGCTTTCTTTGTTATCTCTCCCAATATCTTTGCTACTTTCAATCTAAATGCTTTATCCGCAGGTATTGTATGTTTTATCTGGGTCATCCTTAAACACTTCCCTGTACTATTATCCGCGCATCCATATAACGTTGCTTCTCCTCCATCAAATAACGCCTTTAATAAATCATCATTATCTGCCTTACTTGGATATGTTATTACTTTTCCTCTGTCCCCTTCTCTATACGACACTATTGTCCCTGCTAATGTCATACATAAATACCCTAAATCTTTATTTGCATTCAAAAACTTGTTTCTTTTTATTACTTCCCAAGCTACATTAAACTCCTCTGCTAATATATCTTTATATCCTTCTTTTGTTCCTTTTTGCGCTATTACATTACTCCTTTGTCCTCCTGCTCCACATCCTTGTCTCGCTGCCGCCCAATCACTCATTGCTCCCAGCCCTGTTCCCATCGCTGTACATAAATGCCTCGAGGTTAAATCTGATTTTGGCCATACTCCTCCAAGTAATGTTGCTGCTGTTTCACACGAATTTATATTTGCTTGGTTTATTTGCGTTGCTAATGCATTTAACTCCTCCATTACTCCGTCTATCATTGGTGCTATCGTTTTGATTCCTAATTTAAAAGCATAACTTGTTGCATTTGTCCCTATGTTCCTAAGCGCCGCTATTAATTCATCTTTACTTATATGACTAAATCCTCCCATAAACATATCTATCCCTCCACATCCTGCATTTATACTCGGTAATTGCATTGTAGCTATTTGTTCGTTCTTTACTCTGTTCCTTACACTTAATCCTCCTCCACTATAATATCCTGCACTTTGATCTCTATGTGCTCCTGGCCTCGTTACATTTTTCATTACACCTGTTTTTTAAAAAACAAATGATTTTCTAAATCTTGTTCTTTTCTTTCCTAAGCAAAAAAGATTCTCTACTCTTGCATCTATATTGACTTTATCTGAATTATCTGTCTCTTTTGGTTCTAAATGCTTAAATGTTATATTAGATTCTTCTATGTATGATATCTCCGTACGTGAATGAACATCTGATGATAATATATTTACATCAGCTAGTATCTCTAAAAATTTCATGACTATTCTATCTCGTTTAAAATTATTTTGAACTTCGATAATTACTTTTCCTTCTTCTGATTCCTTGAATATTGCTTCCCTAAAGTATGATTGATATGTTAAAACATCCAATTTTTCAAACAGTTTTAATCTTATGTTTTTGCACTTTTGTGTTTCATTACAAGTTTCTATTTGTTCTAGCACTTTTTCTTGTTCTTTTTGTTGATTTTGTTGTATTTCTAATTCTTCCTCTTCTGTTTTTGAAAATAAGATTTCTTTTAATTTTACTCCCAAGTCTCCTTGAAAAAGCC
>CAVFIB010000096.1:0-2914 GCA_963622385.1 Bacteroidaceae bacterium
GTGAAAAAAACGAACTAATTAAAATTCGTCTCTTTTATGGCTGAGTAGTAACGAAATAATAATAGAAAGTTTACATTGATAATGTTTATAAAAATTATAATAATTACACAAATAAACATTAAATAAAGCTATTGAAATTAGAATTTTCAATAGCTTTATTTTTTATTGGAACTAACTTTATTCTGTATTAGTACTACTGCCACAACTTATATCTTTCATTGCAACTTCCGTTTCATCTATCTCGTTTTCTTCTAAATTTTTAAATCCATGCCCAGATGCATCCGCTAAACACATTGTGTATTTGTAAGTGCAATCATTTTCATCACATTCTTGTGTAACTTTTATATAAGAGTCTTCGTCATAGTCTACTCCAAATGGACTTGCATTAAGTTTTTTTTCTAAAAGATCATTAATAGCTTTTAAATTATATGTAGCTTCACCTTTTCCAGTTTTAATAACATCATTTCTTACAGCACTTATTGCTGAATGAGCATTATCAGCAAATGTTCCTTGTCTTGCAGCATTTAAATATTTAGTTACTGCTGGAATTGCTATCATTACTATGATTGCAAGTATTACTATAACTGCTAAAAGTTCTATTAAAGTGAAACCTTTCTTATTATTATTTAATTTTTTCATATTGTTTTCCTCCTTATTTTCTTATATTTAAAATATATCATTTAAAAAATATTTTGTAAATAGTTTTTTTTGTTTTTTATATTTTTTGTCGTTAAGTGATTAATTTATTTTAAACAAATACCATTTGAATAAGTTCCTAGTTGCACATCACTTTTTGATAATTTATTTTTTTCAATATTTTCAATCATATAACATTTATCTTCTTCATAAGAGTACAATGTAATTTTAACTATTCTTTCTTGCACCACTTCAGTATCAGGACTACTTGGTTCTTCAAAACTTATTGTGCTTTTTTCTGTATCATATTGATAACCATATGGATCGGTAAGATCTGAATCATTTATTCCTTCTATATTGCCTAGTTTTATTGTATTATTATTGTCAAATTTTTCTTGATATCTTTCTTGATCTTTTTGTTTATACATATAAGTTGCTTTTGCTATAAAGTCTTTAGCATCTGCTACGTATTGTTCTTTTTTGCCTCTATCGATCATATTTACTATATTTGGTGTTGCTATTATTGCTAGTATTGATAGGATTACTACTACTGCGATTAGTTCTATTAAAGTGAAACCTTTTTTATCCTTCATATGTACACTCCCCTCTTCCAATGCATTGAGTTAATGTGTTATTTATGTCTTCTACATAGTTTTTTTGATTATCGTATTCTTTCTTTTCTATTGCTAGTACTGTAAACATTGTTATTGAAAGTAATATAATAACAGCATATACCATACTAGTAATAGCAAAACCTTTATTATTCATTATCAAATCACCTACAATAAAATTATAACAAAATTAATCTTAAAAAAAAAGATATATTAGGAAAAAATATCAATTATTTGGGATACCCTGTCAATATTTTTAGAAAACCTATCTAATTTATCTTGAGGAGTCATTTTATATTCTATTTTCATTTCTTTTTCAAAAGATGAAAAGTAACTACTATCTCTATTTAGATATTTATACCAATTAGAGTTTTCTCTTAAGAATCTTTGGTAATTAGGATTTTGTTTTATTTTATTTTGTAGAATTAAGTCCATTAATCATCAAAATATTTATATAATGGTCTTGCTTCATATGTACTTTTTCTAACTGGTATACTCTCTTCTTTTGTTTTTACTAAGTTTTCTATATATCCTATTCCTTTTTGTAAGGATTTAACTTGTTTTTGGACTTCGGTCATATCTATATTTTTAAACATATTGAACATATCTTTTAATGTAACAGTTCCTGTTGTTTGTTCTTTTACTATATATTTATCCCAAACAGAACTATTTTCTCCATATAATGTGTACATGTTATAGAAATCCTGCCATGTTTTTTCTCCTCTTGAGACATAAGTTTCTAAAGATGGTTTTGTTTTTACAAATTCTTTAAATTTATCTAAAGACATGATAATCACCTAATTAATTATATGTTTTTGCTTGTTTTATAAAACAAAAACTATCACAAGGATTTGTAATAGTTTATATATTAATTATTTAATTTATCTTTTATTAGAGTAGTAACTTTTTTCATATCACATTTATTTTTTAACTTAGGGGTTGCTACTCTCATTACTTTTCCTAAATCTTTAATAGTTGTTGCACCACTTTCTTTTATGGCATTTTCTATAATACTATTTATTTCTTCTTCTGTTAATTGTTTAGGCATATATTCATTTAATATTTCTATTTCTTCCATATATGACTTAACTAGGTCTTCTCTTCCTGCTTTTTTAAATTCTTCTACTGAGTCGTTTCTAAGTTTTATTTGTTTATTTACAACTTCTACTAATAGTTCATCGTTTTCTTCTTTTTTATTATTTATTCTTTCTAGTTGCATTGCTCCTTTAACTGATCTTAATGTATTTAACTTAACTTTGTCTTTGTTTTTCATTGCTTCTATAAGTTCTTTTTTAAATTTTTCTAACATGATTTTCCTCCTAAAAAAAGCAACTAATATTAAGCTGCTCTATTATTTCTTCTATTTCTTTTTTTGGAATTTATGATGTTTTGTTTCTTTTCTTCTCTTCTTTTTACTCCTGGCTTGTCATAAAACTTTCTTTTTTTGGCTTCAGAAAGGACTCCGTCACGAGCACATTTTTGTTTGAATCTTTTTAGTGCACTGTCTAAATTACCTTTTACTGTTACTTCAGTCATAATTTAATCCTCCTTTCTTGCCTGTACTACTCTGTATTATAGCAAATATAAGGATAAATTTCAACTTTTTTTTATCTTTTCAGTAAAAAAGAGTAAATTTTCTTCGCAATAAATTTTTGGTATAATTACTA
>CAVFIB010000097.1:0-2885 GCA_963622385.1 Bacteroidaceae bacterium
TTCTGTTAAATAATATCTGTTATTAATATCTAAACTGGTGATCGGATCATCGATGATAATCATGTCAGTATCTGAAGATAATGACTCGAATGGTTTATTAAATAGATCAAAGTAAAAATACAAAAAACCTAGTAACCGACATTCGCCTTCACTTAAATCTTTTGTCGTTAGTTTTTCGTTAGTTACCATACTTTCTATTAAATAATGCTTATTATCATTAGTGATCTTTAACCTAAAATTCAAGCCTAATAAACTAAATTCTTGATTAACAAGATCTCTAAAACCAGTTAAATTAGATATTGAAGACTCTTGTTCTGATACCCATTTCTTATTTTTATTATAGCAATCTTCGTATTTTTTCTTTAACTTATCATTTTTTTGAATACTATTTATCAGTGACCAAGCTTCTTTATTTTCTTTTAACTGGCTACCTACCCATGATTTGGCGACAGATTCAATCTGATATTGCTGATCATCAATATCTTTAATTTTATTTTCGTAATAAGATTTTTTCTCCTGCACTTCATTATAAAAATTGAAAATAACATAAAAATCTATATCATCTACTGATATAGAAACAGCTGTATTCTCCAACTTATCATCTATCCTTGACACTGTTCCATCAATTGTTTTTTTAACAGGGTCAATATTTAAATTATATTGCTTAAGATTTGATATTTCGTTTCCTATTTTAGATAGCTGCTCCTTTAATTGATCCAATTCATGAAGATACTCTGCATATTCATTATTTATCCTGGCATTAATTTTTTTAGCAAGTACGGGTCCATCAAACTGACTACCGCAAAATTGGCAAGTTTCACCATGATTTTCCATATCGTGGACTTTCAATCCATTACGAATCCAACTAACAATGTTATTTGTAATTGTTTCAGAAGGAGGAATTATTGATTTCTTCATCTTAATTGAAAATTCTTTAGAATGATCCTCCGTAATAGGATTTAGTAAACTGAGATCTTTAATATACTTTTGATAAAGGTCCTTTTGACATTCCAATTCCTTTGAAGATTTAGGTACTTTTATGTCTGATCGTATCTCTTTAATCCATAAATTAAATGCTTCTATAGGGTAATCTTCAGCATTTCTTTTTTGATTTATATTTTTTGAAAGATCAAAGTTAGATTTAGCTTGTGATAAAGCACTATTCAAGATATCAAATAGGACTCTTTTTTCTGTGGTTAATTTTGATTGTAACTGTGTTATCTGTTCGTTAATATTCGCATTAGCATCTTTTATTCTGTCTATATTATTTTTAACATTAACCGCTACCTGACCAACTGTAAGTTCCACACCATCTAAAGTATCTTGAGTATATATGCTTTCGTGCACATATTCTGAGTTAAACATCCTCGGACTACCCGAATTACTTTTCTCTTTTTCTGCTAACCAGCTTGCTAATGACGTCTTCCCACTACCATTTATACCAAAAATAATATTAACTTTACTAAAGCAATCATTTGAAGAATAGTTATTAAACGACTTACTATTAATTCCAACAATATCTTGAATCATTTTATTACTCCACCACTTTCGGCTTATTACGGTTATTTTACAAATTCTACGACGATTATTAAATTAATCATATTATACTTTATAGATGATATTTCCAGAATGATCATGGTTGATCAGCGGTCCGGGTATTTAAATTCACTGCTGTAGCAGTATTTTGTAACTTTTACAGCTAATCTCCTAATACTCTTTGCTTCCTCAATACTGTAATCCCAAATCCACTTGCCTAAGCTTGACCATCATCTAGTTTCTCATCAATCTTATTTGTAAAGGTTGTCTCAAAGCCCATAAAGTCACCGTACATTTTCAATCGTATCTTACTTACCTATATAATCTTATAGTTGCTATAGTTTTTATAAGCTCCACCCACCTCTAATGAAGATTCGTACTCACCATTGGTTAAATCCTTACCAATCTTATAAACAGCTCCTTTAGCGTTAGTTCAAACTTTTTCTTGATTAGTTTTTCCGTCATTCAATCGAACCTAATCCTTCGTTAGCATGTTCGACAATCTGCATACCATTTTGGATGGTTGTTATTATCCTAAAAGCACCACAGTAATAATAGACCTTACTTTGTCTCCAAGGTCGATCATTCAGAATACATAGACTTTCCTTCTTTAAATTTATCGGTAATTTTCTTAAAAATTATAAAATTCTTCATTGTTTTTCAGGATAAATTGTAATAAATTATCCAGCTTCAATTCGGTTAGCGCTTTTGAATAAGAGAGTTCAAGTATTGGAAAGTCCAGAATGAATTTAAAAGAAACTTCTTTCTCAATTAAGAACAAGCTAACTTCCATAAGCACTTCCTGTGCATCACTAAGATTCACAGAAATATGATTTTTCCATCCTTAGTTAGGCAATGTATTATCACTATATATCATGTAATTCCAATCATCATTCACTGTTATGTACTATTAATCATAAAAATCGCACTATTTTAATTTTACATGCATGATCATAGAAAAAAAGAAGCAGGTTGAAAAATCTTAACTCATAATCTCAACCTACTTCATTGATAAACGTTACTAATAACAACCAATACTTTTAAGGCACTTTGACTCCAACAACTGTAACTAAAACCACTGTTACGCATAACTGCATGAGTAGTAGGTTCATTTTCGGGTGTACCTTGCAACTTGATTACAAGATTAGTCATAGTAACCTCCTCATTATACTTTCTTAATATCTTCTCAACTCATTTAATCTTTGCCTAAAATATCATAATAAAACACAATGATCAAATAGAAGCTTTTAACCAATTAATTCATATAAAAATAGCGTCTTTTACTTCATCAATAATTGTTACATCAAGCTGTGCAAGATAAGCTAAGTTTCGTTCAAACGATTTTCGTG
>CAVFIB010000098.1:0-2849 GCA_963622385.1 Bacteroidaceae bacterium
AACAATCTCATAGAGATTAATATTTCAGATATCTCAAAAGTAAAATGTGCTATAATAAATAAAGACGGCAAACTTCTTATATACGAAGACGACACCTTAGATGATACAAATTTTATACCCGTTATCACAAGAGGAAAAGTTCTATATGATAAGCTAAAATTACTAGACAAAGACGAGAACTTTCTAAAAAAATCTGTTGGAGAAAACTTCGAAGATATATTCTTTGCATTTTATAACAAAGGCAGTATATACGTAATAAAAAATGATTAAGTAAATTTATTGACAAGGCACTAATTATTATATATAATACTTGTATAAACGTTGATTGGAAAAGTAGTATTAAATTCTATTCTAGAGAGTTAGTAAAAGGTGAAAACTAATATATAATTTAATATGAAAGACACCAGGAGTGCTTGAAGAATTAAGTAGAACAAGCCGGTTTTATGCCGTTATAGATAATAGAGCGATTATGTAACATAATAACTAGGGTGGTACCGCGGATTAACAGTTATTCGTCCCTTTTCGGATGATAACTGTTTTTAATATTGGGAGGTATTTATGAAAAAAATATTTAATAATGATCTTAGAATTAATAATGTTAACGAAAATGTTCATTTATTTGGATGGGTCCAAAAAAAACGAAATCTAGGAGGTCTTATTTTTATTGATCTTCGTGATAGAAGTGGTATAATTCAGCTTGTTGTAAGACCAGAATGTGATTTTTATAACGATGCTGAATCTTTAAAAAGCGAATACGTTATCGAAGTCTACGGAAAAGTTATGGAAAGAGAAAGCAAAAACAAGAATATTCCAACCGGAGATATAGAAATCGATGTAGAAAAACTTATCATTTTAAACAAAAGTATTGATCTTCCATTTACCATTGATGACATGACTACTGCTCTTGAAGAAACAAGACTTAAATATCGTTACTTAGACATAAGAAGAAGCGAAATAAAAGATAAACTTATCTTAAGAAACAATGTAATAAGTGCTTGCAGAGAATATTTATCATCACTAGGATTTATCGAAGTTGAAACACCTGTACTATGTAAATCCACTCCAGAAGGAGCAAGAGATTTCCTAGTGCCATCCAGACTTAATAAAGGTAAATTCTATGCACTTCCTCAGTCACCACAGCTATTTAAACAGCTTCTAATGGTCGGAGGAATAGAAAGATATTACCAAATTGCAAAATGTTTTAGAGACGAAGACCTAAGAGCAGATAGACAACCAGAATTTACTCAGCTTGATATGGAACTTAGCTTTGTAAACGAAGATGACATCATGACTATTAACGAAGAACTTATCTCTTACGTTTTTAAAAAAGTAAAAGGTATAGAAGTAAAAACTCCTCTTATGAGAATGAAATATGATGATGCTATCAAAAACTACGGTTCAGATAAACCTGATCTTAGATTTGGTATGAAAATTAATGATGTTACTAATCTATTTAAAAATTCAAATTTTGAGCTTTTCAAAAATTCAGAAGAAGTTAACTGTTTAGTAGTAAAAGGAAACGCTCCAAAGTACTCCAGAAAATCCTTAGATAATCTATCTGATTTCGTCAAAAAATACGGTCTTGGAGGCCTTGCTTATCTAAAAATCGGAGAAGAAATTACCGGTAGTATTGCTAAAACACTCTCACAAGAAGAAAAAGATAATTTAGTAAGCACCCTTAACTTAACAAACGACGATTTAGTATTATTTGGATGTGGTAAATATAACAAAGTAAAACAAGCTCTTGGAGCTTTAAGATGTAAACTAGGTAAAGAATTAGAACTTTACTCAAAAGATGATTACGCTTTCCTTTGGGTAGTAGATTTCCCATCTTTTGAATATAGCGAAGAAGAAAAAAGATACGTTTCTTGTCATCATCCATTTACCATGCCTAAAGATAATGATGTAGAAAAACTCTTAACAGACAAGGCAAATTGTTATTCCAAAGCATATGACATGGTAATAAATGGATACGAAGTCGGTGGAGGATCAATTCGTATTCACGACGAAGAAGTTCAAGAAAAAATGTTTAAAGCACTAGAACTATCTCAAGAAGATGTTAGAGACAAATTCGGGTTCTTCGTAGATGCTCTTAAATATGGAACTCCTCCTCATGGTGGTTTAGCATACGGAATAGAAAGACTTATAATGATTTTAAGTGAAACAGATAATATAAGAGACGTTATAGCCTTTCCAAAAACCACAAGTGGTAGTTGTCTTATGAGTGATGCTCCAAATGTTGTTTTTGCAGATCAATTAAACGATTTAGGAATAAAACTTAACGATTAATAGAAGGATTTTAATGCATAATCCTTCTTTTTTTACACTTTAGCACCAATTTAAGAAAAAATTAAATATCAATATTATAATAAATTTCTTGAGGAGGGCTAGTTAAGATGAAAATAAAAAGAAAGAAGACTAATAATTTTGAATATACTATCCTAGGTATAGATTTGTTAATCTCTTTTCTTTATAAAAATATAAAAAAAAAGAAAAAAAACAAAAAACGCAAATTTTTAGACTAAAGTCCGTTTTTTTACAAACTCTTTTCTTTCTCAAATTTATTGCCTCTTTTATACTATTAAACGGAAATAAGCTTGATAAAATACTTTATTCTGACTGATAATTATATAAATTATTTCACGACAAAAATACGGAGGTTATTTCCGTTTTTTAAACTTATTTCCGTTTCTTTGTAGTATTTATATTATTGATAACAAATAAAGAAGAACTTTATTTGTATGAATATTTTAAATAGTAATTATTGTCAATGATCAAGATGAACTCACTTACATTCGTCATTGACAATATCAAAAATTTTATCATATAAATCTTCGCCATAAACTGTA
>CAVFIB010000099.1:0-2797 GCA_963622385.1 Bacteroidaceae bacterium
ATACCGTTAAATAACCTATATTCAGCATACCAAAGTTAGTGTTGATTAATCAACGAGTTTATTTATAATAATTCAACGCGTCTTTTCCAGATTTCACAACCGCTAAATAAACGGCCGTTTATCTTATTGTCCTTTATATTATGGTCTTGAATTATAATATAATTTGAATTATCATAATTTAGATTATACTATTAAGGTGATTTATGGAATTTATTGGTCGAACCAGAGAGTTGGAAACCTTAGAGTTAGAATACAAAAACGGGAATTCTTTTGTTGTTTTGTATGGTCGTCGCAGAATCGGAAAAACTGCCTTGATCCGGGAATTCATAAAAGATAAAAACGCACTTTACTTTTTAGCAACAGAGGAAACGGATCAGCAAAATATGAAAAGATTTGCTGCAACATTGGCTTTTTTCTCAGGTCAGGAGTTTATCGCAAAAATAAATTTCAGCGATTGGATAGATTTATTTCGTATTTTTGCAGATACTCCAACCCCAAAAAACAAAATACTGATTATTGATGAATTTCAATACATTGTTAATACAAATCCAGCTTTTACCTCTGTTTTTCAAAAAGCATGGGATGAAATATTATCCGGGAAAAACATAATGGTTATAATTTGTGGTTCTTATATAAACATGATGACCCGACAAGTATTATCAGAAAAAAGTCCGTTATATGGCCGTCGTACTTCTCAAATAAGACTCGCTCCATTGACTTTTTGGGAAATTCAACAACATTATCAGGATAAACCCTTTTCCGAACTGGTGGAACAATACGCCATTACGGGTGGGGTGCCGAAATACATGGAATTTTTTACCACCAACAATTTAATCGATAATATTTCTCGTATTGTTTTAAATAAAAACGGTTTTTTGTATGATGAACCGGCATTTTTACTAAATAAGGAGATTAAAGAGCCGGTAAATTATTACTCCATAATGAAGGTTATAGCTGCGGAAAACCACAAGCTTTCAGAAATCTCCGCAGCTATGCAGACTACCGGAAATCGTATAACTCCTTATTTGGAAACTCTGCAAAATTTGTATCTGGTGGAAAAAAGAACTCCAGTAACAGAAAAAAAACCGGAAAAAAGCCGAAAAAGTTTGTATATTATCCGGGACGTTTTTATAAAATTCTGGTTTAAGTTTATTTTTCCATATAAGGGAGAATTGGAACTCGGGAATCCTAATTTCGTACTGGAAAGACTTAAGGAACATTTTATAGATAGTCATGTTGCTTTTGTTTATGAGGACATCTGTCGTAACATATTTTCTGAACTGTGTAAAGCAAAAGAAATAGATTTTACTCCATCCCGTATTGGATCTTATTGGAGTAAAAACGAGGAAATAGATCTGATGGCTGTTGACGAAACACATCATCGTATTTTTGCTGCCGAATGCAAGTATTATAAGGATAACAAGCCTGTTGACGTAAACGTATATGCCAAACTTCAGAAAAAATGTAAAAAGTTAGGTGATTATGGAATTTTCTATGGTCTGTTTTCTAAGAGCGGATTCAGCAATCGTTTAAAAGACATAGCAAAAGAAAATAAAAACCTGTTCTTAATTAACGGCTTACAGATATCGTCAAGTTAAGAAGGAGTATAATATAGATAGTGTGGGCCGTAAGAGAGACAAGAATGAACAAAGTAAGATTATAGGGGGAACTATATAGGTACAGATTTCATAACAGTGTAATTAGGAATGCAATTTGACTATATACTCTATTTAACAATAGTTATAGATGTTGCAGAACAACTGGCATATCGAGGAATTATAGTATCTCATGAAAACAATTAGATCCTGGGAAATTAAGTTTGGAGAATTATTTAAAAATACAATTAGAAAAAAGTTATAAAAGAAAATAGTAATGAATTTGCATATAAATTTTTAAAATCAAATTACTATAGTGCTCACAAGGGCTATATTCTTTTGCGCAATAATAAACTTCTTCAAGCCAAGAAAAAGTTAAATGATGCGTATAAATTTTATAAAGAAACAAAAAGTTTATATACAAACATGTATTGTAAAACTTATTATATAGAAACTTTACTACGACTTAATAAATTTTGTGAAGGCACTAAAATTTTAAATGAAATTTTAAAAAATGGAAACACAGATGCAAGAAATTTTCCAAAGCTTATGTATTGTTTAAACTTATATCACATGTCGATTATAAAATATAAACAGAAGGAGTATAGATTGTCGTTAAAACGTTTTGCAGAATTTTTCAAACACATGAAGTAGTTTTATAAAGGATTTCCTGATGAGTCAATCTATAATAACCTGGAAAAAGAAAAGACCTTTGAAACAATAAAAGAACCAAAAGATATACAAAAGTGTTTAGACAATAGTTTAAAAATCTTTACTGCTATATATGGAAAAGATCATAGTTTTGTAAAAGATTATGTAGCAGAAAACTGTAAGAACAGATCCTGGTTATATGAACATAAAAATAACTGGATATTATTTACAATACTACAGAGCTTGTTTCATGAAGTTTCTTGGCTTCTATCTTTTGGCTTTATAAAATTACTACTTTCTCAAAATTTAAATTATCAAGCTGATAAAAAGAGGTATTTTTTAGAATATATTTATTTTGAATTTACTCTTAATATTTATTATTCTTGACATAATTATTCAGATTTACTCTACTAAGCTAATTTAATAATACCCATTTCTCAAAAAATTTTGAGAAATGGGTAAGCATATATTCTATATCTAATCTATATAGTAATCAAGACCGTCCAAGATTTTGTGTAAAGGGCTCAAAGTAAAGATCCAAAATTAGCCAA
>CAVFIB010000100.1:0-2750 GCA_963622385.1 Bacteroidaceae bacterium
TACCATTACAAAACTAAATGCACTTATTTGTGCACTTCAGATTTTATATTACAAAGAAGATATTCTTAAGACCAAATGGTCTTTTTTCTTTTAAAAAGAGTTAATATAAGTTATAATATATATGATTTGAGGTGTTAAAATGGATTACATTTATGTTGGAGAAGTATATGGTACTCATGGTTTAAAAGGGGAACTTAAGTTTAAGAGTAGTTTTAAATATAAGGAGAGGATTCTTAAAAATGGTTTTAAGTTTTATATAGGTCAAGGAAAGGATAAGTATGTTTTGGAGACTTATAGGATGCATAAGGGTTTTTATTTGTTGACTTTTAATGATTATAATGATATAAACTTAGTTCAACATTTAAAGGGTATGAAGGTATATATAGATAGGAATGATCTTAATTTAAATGATAATCAGTTGGTATTTGAAGATTATATAGGTTTAGAGTGTTATTATAATGATAATAATTTGGGTAAGATAACTGAAATTGTTAATTGTGGTGGTAATAATTTTGTGTTTGTGATAAGTGGTAAAAGGGAGATATTGGTGCCTTTTAATGATCATTTTATAGATAGGACTATTAAAAATGATAAGATATTGTTTAAAAACTTGGAGGGGTTATTAGATGAGAATTGATATATTGACGTTATTTCCAGAGATGTTTAATGGTTTTGTTACGGAATCTATTATAAAAAGGGCAATAGATAAGGAAAAGGTTGAGATAAATATTATTAATTTTAGGGATTATACTGATGATCCTCATGGAAAGGTAGATGATACGCCTTTTGGTGGGGGGCCTGGTATGGTTTTAAAGGTTCAACCGATATATGATGCTCTTGAGGATATAAGGACAACTGATTCACATATTATTTTACTTACTCCATCTGGTAAGACATTTAATCAAGTTAAAGCTCAGGATTTGACAAAGTACAAGCGTTTAATACTTATATGTGGACATTATGAAGGGTTTGATGATAGAATAAAATTATTAGTAGATGAAGAAATCTCTATAGGCAATTTTATTTTGACAGGGGGAGAGCTTCCGGCGATGATGATAAGTGATGCTGTTATAAGATTACTTGATGGGGTAATAAATAAGGAGTCACTTGAGTCTGAGTCTTTTACAAACGATCTACTAGATTATCCGGTTTATACGAAGCCAAGGGAATTTAAAGGGATGATTGTTCCAGAAGTTCTTTTATCAGGAGATCATAAAAGAATAGAGGAGTATAGAAGACAAGAACAACTAAGACTAACTAAGGAGAAAATAGAAAAAGAGTAGGTGTCTTAAGATGAAAATAACAAAGAAGTTTGTGGTAAAAAAAGAAGCAAAAAATGAAGTTATTACTTATATGGAATATGAAAACTTAAAGGGACTAAATATTAAACCAAAACATAAACAAGATTTTGAAGATATGATAAATGTGAATGAGATGATTGTAATAAATCCGGGTTTAATAGAAAAACTGATAAGTAAGAAATGTAAGAGGCATTTTGAGAGAATAATAGCAATGCTTACGTATGCTTGTGAAGAAGATAGTGATGATGATTCATCTTTTATGTTAGTGCTTGATGAAATGGAAAGATTAAAGAATTTAATAATAAGTAAGTATAAGCAATATATGGATGAAAAGGAATGTGAGCTTCTTTTGAAGAAAATAGAATTGTTAAAACAAGAAGCAGAGGAAAGAAGAAGATATATTGTAGAAAATTCTATGAATTATGAAGAAAAGGGTAAAAAATCACGATAGGAGACTTAGTATGAGAGACAAAAGAGTAGTATTTATGGGAACGCCAGAATATAGTATTCCTGTACTTAAAATGTTAATAGAAAATACAAATGTAGTTGGGGTAGTTACTCAGCCTGATAAGGAGGTTGGAAGAAAAAGAGTTTTAACGGAGTGTCCTGTAAAAAAGCTTGCAAAAGAAAGTAATATAAAGGTGTTAACGCCAAGAAAGTTAAGGGAAGAGTATAAGGATATAATTGATTTAAATCCTGATATTATAATTACTTGTGCTTATGGTCAAATTCTTCCTGAAGAGTTAATTTATGCTCCTTTATATAATACAGTTAATGTACATGCTTCACTTCTTCCAAAATATAGGGGTGGTGCTCCGATTCATCATGCAATAATAAATGGTGAGAAGGAAACTGGAATAACAATTATGTATACTGATAAAGGTATGGATAGTGGACCGATTATTGCGTTAAGAAAAATTAATATAGGGGAAAATGATACGTATGATATTATAAGCCAGAAGATGAGTAATTTAGGAGCAGTTCTTTTGAAAGAGGTTCTAGAAGATATCTTTGCAAATAAAGTTCCTAGGATAAAGCAAAATGCTGATGATAAGACAATTGCACCGATAATAAAAAAAGAAGATGAACATTTAGATTTTAATCAAAATGCAAGGGATGTTCATAATAAAATAAGAGGATTATCTAGTGTGCCTGGGGCATATGCTATGATTAATGGTTCTAGAATGAAGATATTACTATCAAGAGAAACATTTCAAAAAGCGAAAGGAGTACCTGGGACAATAACAAAAATAGATAAAGATTGTATATATGTTTCATGTCTGGATAATGAAATAATGCTTACAAGGATCCAAATTCCTGGTAAAAAGCCTATGGAAGTTAAAGATTATATAAATGGAATAAAGAAGGAAGATTTACTAAATAAAATGTTTAGTTAAATATGTTAAACATTAGTTAAAATGATACCGATTTATAATATAGATAACAAAC
>CAVFIB010000101.1:0-2457 GCA_963622385.1 Bacteroidaceae bacterium
TTTATAAATTTTACCTATTTTTAATAAAACAAATTTATTTACTCTTTTTCACTGATAAAAATAATAAAAATAGTTTTCTTTATCAAAAAAATTTACATCTTTCCTATGTAAAGTCATTGTAAAAAAATTAATAAAACAAAAGAAATAAAAATCAAGTTATCAAAAAACATTAAACTTTTCTTATTGAAAAACTATTACTAGAACTCATAGTTTTAGATAAATATTATAGTTTAATTTACATAGAAAAAATCTTATAAAATTACTTATCCGTAATTTTATAAGACTGTTATCAAGTTATCCACCTACGGTGTTATTACGAGGCGAGAGGAATGGTTGAAACTTAAAAAGCCAGCGCCGTCGCTCGAGAAGAACACTCCAGCATAAGCGTCAATGTAAAAGTAGCCCCCACGAACGAACCAAGGGTCGTTAGAGTAAGCAAGCAAAGAAGTATCGCTATACCAACCAGATGAACCATTATATACTTCTTTTATTCCGTCTCCTAATTTACTTCTTATTCTTGAAGTATTACTTGTACTATAACTATATTTATCATAGTATTTATTATTTGGATATGCTATTCCGGTATATGATGTATAATTACCTGAATCATATATTTTTCCTGTATATCCTGAATTAGATGAAGTGCTATTTCCACTCATCATTGTTGTCCCATCATTACTTACTATATTTGCCATTACATATTCATCAGAGCCTCCACTCATGTCATATACACCATATATATTGTTTGTTGTAGATGCTACTTTACTCATATCTTTTGTGGTACTTTTTGTATTTGTATTATAATCTAATAAATATCCATCATATGTATAAAATCCATAAGTATTATATTGTGATGTTGAAGTTTGATCTGTATATACTGTATTTATTGCAGTAGAACCTCCTGGTGCTCCTCCACTTCTTCCTGTATAATAACTAGAACTATTGTTTATATTTACTTCGCTACAAGTACCATCCATGCATGTTCCATATTTAGAGTGTGATAAATAAGCAATTGCTCCCCATTCACTATTCTTTATCATATGTGTATCTGTACTTGTACTAAATCCATAACTATTACCATTATTTTTCATCTTCATTATATTTGTTTCGAAACTACTTACTTTTTGGCTTCTTACACTACTTAAATTTGGTTTTACTGTAATACTATCTATTGTTCCAGTAAGTTCAAATTTTCCTATCCAAAATCCTTCTATTTCTTCATCTCCAAAGGTAAAGGCTGGATGGGTATATGTTTTGTTATTACATGTATCATCTGTACAAGTATCATTTGTTGCTTTTAATTTACATGTTTCTGATGGATTTCCATCTGTTCCCGATATACTGTCAGTACATCTTATTTCTCCTGTTTTTGATGTTCCTTCTTCCCACGTTATTTCTATTTGTTGTTCATTACTTGATACTGTTCCATCTGCATTATAATTCCATACTTTATATTTATATCTTGGTATCCATACTTGCATTGTTAATATATCATCCATTGAGATTTCTGTTCCTACACTTGCACTTTTATAAGTACTTCTGTTAGTAGATGATACTGTTACACTATTAGCCCATTTTTTAGAGTCATAATCATACCAATTATTATCTTTATTTGAACTATCTGCTTTTTTCCATGTTTCTGATGTTTCATCATAATATACTGGTATCATTGCATCATCTAATACTGGTGCATTTGGTTCGTTTTTATATTCTGTTGCTTTTGCTTTTATATTTATTCTAAATTTATATTGATATTTCTTATTGTTTTCTTTTAGATCTTTATACCAGTTAGTGGCTTCTACGTCTTTATCTATCCATGCTTTTAATGTATATTTAGTGGTCATACTAGAGTTTTCTTGTGTATGGTTATGTTTATCTGTATAAAGCTTAAAGTCTTCTAAATCACTTATTTTTGTTGGTTCTACTAGTGAATTACCATCTTTTTCTTCTAGATATACTTTTATAGCACTTGGATCAAGTCCTGTATAGTCTGTATCTACTACTAGGGGTTCTATTTCTATATCGTATGATAATGTTCTTACTAGTTCTGAAGTTGTAGTAATTGCAAATTCAAACTTTGATCCTGTCTCTGTTTGTAGTTTTCCATCTTTATCACTTTTAGGAAGAGCATTTGTTAAGTTCATTTCATTTGCACTTTCTAAATATGTTAAAGATATGTTTTCTCCTGCTGATATTACATTATCTTTACTACTGATATAACTCCATAATCCTCCTGCAAAGGATATTCCTACTACTATACACATAAGTACAAAAACTGCACATATATTAAGTATTAACTTTTTATTCTTTATTATTTTTTCTTTCATATCAATACCTACCTTTTAGTATATTACATATAAATTATATATTTTTATTTAAAATTTTTCAAGTAAAAAAGGGTTATTTGTTAATCCTTTTTTAAAATGATACCTTATCATTATTAGAAATGATACCTCG
>CAVFIB010000102.1:0-2438 GCA_963622385.1 Bacteroidaceae bacterium
CGTTTTTAAAGCGAAATAATCCGCAAATTGACCCAATTTTCTATTGAAATATACACCCTTGAGAGTCTCGGACTCGACCCCACATAATGCCATCAACAAGATAGGTCATAAACGGTTCATGGTTTTCCTGAATTCCTAAATAACCCTCTACCCCAGGAAGGACGATAGAGTGCAAATCGCCAGAGTACAACACATGACTTTTTGCAACGACACTACATGCTATTGTCATGGCTCTCTCCTTAAAACAACATTCAACCCTGTTAACAAACGGCTCTACGCTTACTCTTGTAAAGCATCGCATATTGTCATTTTCTGTGACTCTTTGGACAAGCTCAACAGACGCTAAGCGTACTCGCATTTAGCGTCACATATTGCCGTTTTAACGTGACACTTTGAGCAAGCTTAGCAGGAGCCGAGCTTGCTTTCGTTTGGCATCACGTATTGTCCTAGCTCGCTTCAGCTCGCTCCTTAAAACAGCATTTATCTGTCCAGAGAAGACAATCGTTTATGACTCAATATCTAACGAGCAACAAAACTATCAGTCATAAGTCATAAAGCGTTTTCCAACAAGCATCACCTAACAGAGCCAAACAGCACTGAGCTCACAACATCAGGCAACACCAAACTAAACGGTACCAAAAAGCGCTCATCCTTCAGTACCAAGTGACGTTAAACTCTACCGACAAACAGTGCCAAATAGCACGGATTCTTGGAACCAAGTAACACTATGCTCTACCAGCAAACGGTGCCAAACGGTACCGAGCGGAACCAAGCAGGCTAAACGAAACCATGTTCTATCAGCAAACTACACTGAGTCCAAAGCGTGCATCCTCGCCTCGAAAACCCTAATGAGAACGCTATTCATAGGTTGTACCCTATGAATTACCTCAAACTCATAGCCTAATTTTATCTCATATTTGTAATATATGTATAAAAAAGAGCATTTATGCACAAAAATAAACCTTGACCCTCCCCGTAACTAAAGCAAGGGAATTCTTGCTTCGTTGTAGATAGCCTTCTCTAGTCATATGGCAAGAGAAGAGCAGGTCTTATACCTACTCCACAAGCGTATTCAGCCTAAAACAAAAAGCTCACAACAAGATATATAGGAGTCTCAACCAACATTTGTTTCACTTTAGTTGCCCAATCACGCCATCGCATCCATGACGTCGTATTATTCTTTAAAGCTTCAATTGACATTTGTCTCGCTTTAGTTATCGGATTGTGTCGCCCCAACCATAACGTCGGTATTGTCTTTTACAGCATTAACTGCAACTATGTCCTTTCTCAGCAACAGATCGTTAATCTAAATAGCTATATTCTTAATTATTTTTTTTGCTTGCATGAGACCTTATGAATTCACCCGCACGATGAGCGAGTACGTCTCATGTGCGACGAGCAAAACAACATGAAAACAGTTTCTAACATCTTTTTTTTATTGCATATCAGCTAAACGACTTTTCGTGAAACGTCGAAGGAATTGCCTTGTGTGCAATGACTGAGACGATGAGCGGAAAAGAGTAGCTGATATGCAATAAAAAATGCCCTGTATGAGCAGAACGTCCTATCCTCCCACGGACTACACCGCAGTACTTTCGGCGAAGAGAGGCTTAACTACCGAGTTCGGAATGGGATCGGGTGATCCCTCTCTCTATGGTTCCGCTCATACAAGGCATTCCTTATATGAACCTAATATATTTTATTATCAGGTTGCTTTTAGGCAACCCTGAAGGTTACATAGCGCATGTATGTTAATCACGAATCGAGAATCAAATCAAGATAAAGAGCTCGACCAATTAGTATTGCTCGCCTAAAACCCTTACAAGTCTTACAGCTGCAACCTATCAACCTCGTAGTCTACAAGGGGTCTTACCAAAAAGAGAACTCATCTTGAAGTTGGCTTCCCACTTAGATGCTTTCAGCGGTTATCCAATCCGAACGTAGCTAAGCAGCTATGCTGTTGGTCAACAACTGCTACACCAGAGGTTCGTCCATCCCGGTCCTCTCGTACTAGGGACAGCTCTTCTCAATTCTCTTACGCCCGCGGAGGATAGGGACCGAACTGTCTCACGACGTTCTGAACCCAGCTCGCGTACCGCTTTAAATGGCGAACAGCCATACCCTTGGGACCGACTTCAGCCCCAGGATGCGATGAGCCGACATCGAGGTGCCAAACCTTGCCGTCGATGTGGACTCTTGGGCAAGATCAGCCTGTTATCCCCGGAGTACCTTTTATCCGTTGAGCGACGGCCATTCCACTCTGAGCCGCCGGATCACTAGAACCGACTTTCGTCTCTGCTCGACGTGTATGTCTCGCAGTCAAGCCCGCTTGTACTCTTGCGCTCTGCGGACGATTGCCAACCGTCCTGAGCGGACCTTACGCGCGCCTCCGTTACATTTTAGGAGGCGACCGCCCCAGTCAAACTACCCACCTGACA
>CAVFIB010000103.1:0-2378 GCA_963622385.1 Bacteroidaceae bacterium
GAACTTGGTCATGTTGAGATGATATGTGCGATTGTTTATCAGCTTACTAATGGTGCTAGTAAGGAGGAACTTTTAAAGGCTGGTTTTGATCCTCATTATGTTGAGCATGGTCTTGATTTGTTCCCTTCTGGAGCGACTGGGATTAGTTTTACTACTGATTATATTTCTTCTGTTGGTGATCCTATTGCTAATTTGTATGAGGATATGGCTGCTGAACAAAAGGCTAGGACTGTATATGAACATTTGATTGATTTAACTGATGATCCTGATGTTATTGCACCTTTATTATGGCTTAGGCAAAGGGAAATAGTTCATTTTAATTTGTTTAAGGATTTATGTAATGACTATTTAAATAAGGGATATGGAAAATAAAAAAACTGAAAACTCAGTTTTTTTCAATGATAAAATATTTCTTTTTTCCTTTTCTTATTATGTTGTATTTTTTGTTGTTATTTATTATGTAGTTTTCGTCATTTATAATGTCTCCATTTATTGTAATAGCGTTGCTATTTAGAAATTCTCTTGCTTCTCTTCGTGATGAGGCTATTTTGTTTTCTGTTAATATTTCTATTAGTGTTTGGTTTTCTTTTTGTTTATATTTTGGTACTCCTTTGAATGCGTCTTCTATTTGTTTATCTGTTAAATCTTTTATGTTGTTTTTGAATAGGGCTTCAGATATTGTTTTTGCATTTTGGTATTCTTTTTTTCCGTGGAGATCTGTTATAAATTCTTGTGCTAGTTTTTCTTGTGCTAGTCTTAGATGTGGTTCTTTGATATGTTTTTCCATAATTTGTTCTATTTCTTCTTTTGTTAGGAATGTATATACTTTTAGATATTCTTCGACTTTTGTGTCATCTGAGTTTATTAGATATTGATATAATTCATAACTTGATGTTTTGTTAATATCTAACCATAGGGCATTTCCTTCACTTTTTCCGAATTTATTTCCATTTGCGTCTAGTATAAGGGGCATTGTGAAACCATATGCTTCTTTTCCTTCGATTTTTTTGATTAGTTCTATACCTGTTGTTATATTTCCCCATTGATCAGATCCTGCGGCTTGTAGTATGCAGTTTTTTTCTTTGTATAAATGTAAGAAATCATATCCTTGTAAAAGTGTATAAGAAAATTCTGCATAGGTTATACCTGTCTCTAGTCTTCTGCTGATAATGTCTTTTGCTAACATATAATTAACGTTTATGTATTTTCCTATGTCTCTTAAAAATTCTAGGTATGTATAATCTTTCATCCAGTCATAGTTGTTTACTATTTCTGCTTTTCCTTCTAGGATGGTATTTACTTGGTTTTTTATTCCATTAAAATTGTGTTGTAGTTTTTCTTTTGAGATTATTTCTCTTTCTGCGGTTGGTCTTGGATCTCCGATTAATCCTGTTGCTCCGCCTACTAGTAGTATTGGATGATGTCCTGCTTTTGCTAGTCTTTTTGCTGTTATTAGTGAAGAGTAATGTCCAATATGTAAGCTATCTGCGGTAGGGTCTGTTCCCCAATAAAATGTTATTTTTTCATTGTTTAACTTTTGTTCTAGGTCTTCACCTGCTACATCTTTGATTAAACCTCTCCATTTTAATTCTTCATATAGTGTCATGTTTTTTTCCTCCTTTTATATAAAAACTCATAAATTAAAGGACGAGATATTCCCGTGGTACCACCTTAATTTATGAGTTTTTCATACACTTTATGCTTTAACGGGCTAAACCGTTTGAATTCATGATTTGTATTTCGTTTCATTATTTTTGTTAGTTTACAGCGACCACTAACTCTCTTTGATTTAAAATAATAAAATTACTAATATCAATCAATATTCAATATGACATTACTTTATCATATATTTTTATGTTAGTCAATTGTTTTTTAACAAAAAAAATTCCCAGCAACGTCCTATTTTCGCGATTACTATCGTCGGCGCTGAAGAGCTTAACTTCTGGGTTCGAGATGGAGCCAGGTGTGTCCTCTTCGCTATCGTCACTGAGAAAATATAAATTAGAGAAATAATTCTCTGAAAACTCAGATAATGTATGACATCAAATTTAACAAATTTATGATTAAATCCTCGATCTATTAGTATCAGTCAGCTCAACATATCACTATGCTTCCACCTCTGACCTATCAACCAGATAGTCTTTCTGGGATCTTACTTCATAAAGAATGGGAAAACTCATCTCGGGGGAGGCTTCCCGCTTAGATGCTTTCAGCGGTTATCCTTTCCATACATAGCTACTCTGCACTGCCATTGGCATGACAACAGATACACCAGAGGTATGTTCATCCCGGTCCTCTCGTACTAAGGACAACTCCCCTCAATTTTCCTACGCCCACGACGGATAGGGACCGAACTGTCTCACGACGTTCTGAACCCA
>CAVFIB010000104.1:0-2325 GCA_963622385.1 Bacteroidaceae bacterium
CTAATATAAATTATATATATAAGTGTTTATATAATAAGAATTATAGGTTTAATAAGTATAGGATATTTATGATATTTGAGCCTAAGGCAAGGCTTGTTATGAGTAGTACTGTTTCTGATAAGATAGTTAATCATTTTATAACGAATTATTATCTTTTACCGCTTTTGGAGGGATCTTTGATAAATAGTAATGTTGCTACTAGAAAGGGTAAGGGAACAAGTTATAGTGATAAGTTATTAATGTCGTATTTAAATAAATTAAATATAAATAGTCATGGTTATATATATAGTTTGAAAATAGATATAAGTAAATATTTTTATAGTATAGATCATGAGATATTAATAGAAATGTTAAGGAAAAAGATATATGATTCTGATGTTATTTGTTTAATAAAGAGTGTTATTAGTTGTACAAATAAGGATTATGTGAATAGCAAGATATCGTTTTATAATTATAAATATGGTACGGATATTCCGTTTTATGAAAATAATAAGGGATTAAGTATAGGAGCGGTGTCTTCTCAGTTTTTGGCTATATTTTATTTAAATGATTTGGATCATTATATAAAGGAAAAGCTTTTGTGTAAGTATTATATTCGTTATATGGATGATTTTTTGATACTTGATACGAGTAAGAAGAAGCTTATGTATGTTTTTGATAGGATAAATGATTATTTAGGTAGATTGAAACTTAAATTAAATAAAAAGAGTAATATATATAGACTTGATAAAGGGATTACGTTTTTAGGATATAAGTATAGTGTTAGGAATGGGAAGGTTATTAAGTATTATAATAAAGTAACTTATACTAGGATAAGGAATAGGTTAAGGTATTTATATAATAATGATAAGATAAGTTTTTATAGATCTTATTCTAGTTATAATGGGTATTTTATGAAAAGGGGAATATTTAAGATGAAAAGCATGGAGATGTGTGATTTATATAAGGAAAAATATAAAGATACTATTATTTTGATAAAAGAGGGTATATTTTATAAGTGTTATAGAGAAGATGCTAAAATAATGTGGTATTTATTTGATTATAAATATATAAATGATTCTTTGGGATTTAGTAGTAATAGTTATGATAAGGTAGTAAATAAGCTTATAAAGTTAAATATAAGTTTTATGATAATAGATAAGAGTAGTATTATAATTAATAGTTATATTGATAATAGAGTATATGATTTGTATAAGAATCTTGCATTAGATAGTTTTGATACAAATGAGAAGAAGGAGTCTTTGATAAATAAGCTTAAGATGGTTCTTGATAAGAATATAAAATATTATGAGGAAATAAGTAGTTTTTTAGATAGTTTTTAGGTAAGTGAAAGGAAGGAAAAATATGAATAATAAAAAGGTATTAGGGATAGGAATAGCTTCGGTAATGGTACTTGTTATAGCGCTTATTGCAACATCATATGCGATGTTTACTGCTGAGTTTACGGGAACAAAGGAAAATAAATTAACAACAGGTTATGTAAAAATGAATTGTGAGGAGAAGACATTTTCACTTTCTAATACAAAGCCAATGACAGATGAGGAAGGTATGGCTGAGGTAAATAATGTTGCAACTTGTACGTTGACATCAGAAATGGTTGGTACAATGATGGTAGGATATGATGTTGCTTTATATGATGTTGATAGTGCTACTCCGGATGATGTATTATCTGCAAGTAATGTAAAAATAAGAGCATATAAAACAGTAGATGGAGCAACAAAAGATTTAGTAGGAACAAGTAGTGCTGGAGTTTTAGTTTCATCACTTGCAAATAAAGCTGGGGAGCATGATACAAGTATTACGTCATATGTAATTGATTCAGATTATGTAAAGGATAATAAAACTATAGTTTATACTATAAAATCATGGGTTTCAAGTACAGGTTCATCTACTAATGAATCATCAACAAGTGCAGGTGAATGTTCAAGTTCTGCATATACTAGTCAAGAAACTTGTGAAGCAGCAGGGGAAATGTGGGGATCGAGTCAAACACAAGGACAAAAAGGTGGAAGTTTTACATTTAAGTTAAAAGTCGGAGCAACTCAAATTTATGATGTACCATCAACTCCTTCACAAAATTATTAGGGAAAAATAATGATGAAATATCTAGATAGGTATTTCTTTTTTGTTGAGAGAAGTAAATTGGTTTTTATAAAATTTTTTTAATTTATATATTTTGTAACAATTGGGATATGTTTTTATTTTTAAAATAGAATTTTCCTTATATAAATATTTTGATTTGGGTTGGTGTTTAGGTATTAATAGTTGAATTTGGTCATTTTACAAGTACTTTTAAATGATTTATAGTGGAACAAATGAATTCAT
>CAVFIB010000105.1:0-2253 GCA_963622385.1 Bacteroidaceae bacterium
TTATTTTTTTATTCTATCTTACCTCCTTATTCCCTATTTACACAAATCTCTGGACGCTCTCGTTTTATAATTGAATTTTCAATCTCTCGTTCTACTGCTTCATCGTGTAATGATAAGAAATCGCAATTATATGGATCTTGCAAGTAGTTCTCTGCCGCATATGCTAAATCTTTCGGTAACCTATTCTTAAAATTTGTAATAGCTTTTCCTTGTCTCTCATGTAATTTACTTTTTAAATTATCTATTAAAATATTTCTAGACCAATTGTTTTCAACAGACTTTGTTATATATTTTGACTTAATTGCTGTTATTATCCTAACTATATGAAACCAAGGTAATTGGTCAGCAGCTTGCTGACTAATTTCATCTTTTGTGTATTCTGCCGCAAACAACCTCATATATTTTAAATTTGTTACACTAAAACCTTTCATTTCTGGAAATGTTGATTTCAGATCTTTGCTCAATTGATCTATTACCTTACTTCCCCATCCTTGTTTCTTTTGAAGGTTTAAAATATAGCTCCATATGCGATGATATAACATAATCAGCTCAGTATTTACTGACCTCATCGCCCTTAATTGCGAAGCTCTCACATCCTTCTTTAATTCATTAAATACCTTCGCATAATCTATCGATTCTATAATCTCTCTATCATTCATAACCCTAATTCCTTCTTTTTCCTTTTGAAATAAATATCTCTATATATCAAATATCCTATAAATGTTATGATTGTTACCCAAATTGGTTCATTCCACCACTGATTAACCATAAATGGCATAATAAATACCAGACTCAATGATCCTATTTTCCTATAACATAAATCCCGAAATATCTTTTCCTCAAATACTCTTGAATCATGTCCAAATTCTTTAATCATCCAGTGTTTATCTATATGTTTGTATATATCTAATCCATACTTTTTTACAATTAATAACGCACAAACATATGCTGTTAAATTATATACTCCAAACATAATTCCGGTTATGGATGCTGCAAATGGTATTTCACATATCCTAAAATATGTATTAGAATCTATTCCCAATACCTGAAAACATATATACTTCTCCAAACGCATGATCCATGTAATAGACATTAAAGCCATGAAAAACGAAAATGGTCTTACTATCTCATATAATGCCTTCCGTTTATAAAACATATATTCATTTATGTCCGGTAATGGCATTGGATTCCATTTTCTCATAATTTAATTCCGTCTATTTAAGATAGTTATTATCATATTCTTCACAATTTCCATTTCCTCAGGTTTACTTTCTGCAATTAATATCGTTATTGCAAACAAAGTGTTATTATCTATAATAAATTGTTCTTTTTCCGTTAAAACTCCATACCTGTTTAGAAAATATAAGAAACATGCCGCTGCTATCCTTTTGTTTCCATCTATAAATGAATGATTTTTCACAACTAAATATAATAACGTTGCCGCTTTTTCCTCAACTGTTGGATAACACTCATTACCTCCAAAACTTTGATAGATTTGATTTACCGAACTTTCAAAACTCTCATCTTTTGGTAATCCAAAAACTTCACTGTCGAAATCTTGCTTCATTTCCTGAATCATTTCTAAAAACTCTTCAGATTTTATGATTAATTCAGGGCATTTGGTTTTACCTATCTTATCAAGCGTCTCGTGATCATAATCATCTAATAACTCAAATCCTTTCGCAAATTTACTTAAAAACGAATTCAACAGTTTAGCCTGATTCATGTTCTCAATTTGATTCGATAAGCCTCTTTCAATCAAATTGATTGCTTTTTTTAATGTTTCCAGTTGCGATTCTTTCTCTTTTAATCTCTGTTCATTTATCGCAAAACCATTGACTATATAATCCCTAAGAGTTTTAGTTGCCCATTTTCTGAAGTTAGTTGCAACTTTAGATTTTACTCTATATCCCACAGAAATTATCATGTCAAGGTTGTAATAAGTCACATTATAAACTTTTCCATCTGAAGCAGTTGTTCGGAATTTCCGTACAACTGAAATATCAAGTTCATCCTCAGCAAAAATTTGTTTAATATGCTCACTTATATTGGATTTACTCGATCCAAACAGCTCTGTTATTTGTGCTTGAGTAAGCCATATTGTTTTGTCGTCAAGCCTTGCCTTTATATTTATAGACCCATCTTCGCTTTGATATATTGCTATCTTACTTTCCATATTTATTTAATCTCCATAGTGGCTCCACATAGATATAACAATAATGATTTTATCTTGTTTTTGTATTTTATATACTA
>CAVFIB010000106.1:0-2240 GCA_963622385.1 Bacteroidaceae bacterium
ATCCAGTATATTATTATAGAGGAAATGTAGATAACAATAACTTAGCATATAATGGGTTTTGTTGGAAAATAGTAAGAACAACAGAAACAGGAGGAATAAAGTTAATCTATAATGGAGTGTATAATAAAGGATGTAATAATACTGGTTCTGCTACAACAATAGGAAGTAGTGAATTTAATGATCCAAGTTCAATGGTAGAAACAAAAAATACAAGTACAAACATAAATCCAACAACACTAGAACAAACAAAGCAAAGTGCAAATCGAAAAGAATTAGCAGGAGAAGTAGATGATTCAGACGTTACAATAAAGTTTGAAGAATACGATTCTGGGTTGCTCTCAGATGTAGGATACATGTATGGAAAAAGGTATTTAGTTTATGGTACAACTAGTAGTGATTTACCATCAACAGTAATATATGGGAATGATGTAACATATTCAAATGGAAAATATACACTTAAAGATACAATGGCTAGTACAAGTTATAGTAATGATTATAAAAAAATAGGACAAAATCATCACTATTTGTGTGCTGATGGGACAAGTAGTTGCAGCGAAGTTTACTACATATTTCTTATCAATGATGGGACAATTTTAACTTTAAAATTAGAAAATGGAAATAATATAGATCAAGCATTAAAAGAAATGCTAACAGAAAGTACAAATGAAAATTCATCAACAGTAAAACAATACATAGATGAATGGTATAATGAAGCAATGTCAAAGAAAACAGATGAATTAGAAGATACAATATGGTGCAATGATAGAAGTATCTATAGTAAGGGTGGATTTGATAAAGATACCAATGCAGAGGTGACTGATGTTCAGTCAGAGTTAGATTATTTTAATAGTTTATTATTATTTGGAATGTATGAATTGCAAAATATGTTTGGAAAAAATGAGGGAACAACAATAAATCCAAGTTTAAAATGTCCAAGTAAAAATGATAGTTTTACAGTAAATGCAGCAAATGGTAATGGGAAGTTATCATATCCAGTTGCTTTATTAACAGCAGCAGAATCAACACTTGCAGGACATGGTTTACAAGGATATAGCAAAGATAGTTACTTAACAACTGGAAGTTATTACTGGCTTTCCTCGCCTGATGGCTTCGTTGATGGTCGTGCTGTCGTGTCGAGCGTGGATTCTGGTGGCCTCCTGTATGCTGGCGACGTGGGTGACTCTGTCGGCGTTCGCCCCTCGGTTTCACTAAAACTTGGGACTAGCATTTCTGGAGGAAATGGGACAAGTGATAATCCGTATATAGTCGGCGAACAACCAGATCAATCACAAGAAAGTGATAGAGAACTAAAATAGTCTCATACTTGTCTTTCAAAGAAAGACATACATTGTTTATCCCAAGCGAAACCCTTCGCTTGGGTGGATAGGATCGGTTTTGGATAATATGAGAAAGGGTTAATCTATTTGATAATAGTTAACTTAGGATTATACCGTGAAAAAGTTCTGGCTTTCCTCGCCTAATGACTTCAATGATGGTAATGCTAACGTGTCGAACGTGAATTCTGATGGCAACCTGAATGCTAACAACGTGGATAACTCTAACGGCGTTCGCCCCTATTTTCACTTGTGTAATGAAATAAATTGACTAATTTATAGCGGTAGTTATGGGTAAAATTGGTCTTCACTAAGAGTGAAACAGGTATAATTCTATGGATAAATTCCAAAAAAAGGTGTAGGTAAACTGTTATAGTGAGTAGGTAACCGAAAACTATAATAGTTTTAACTACATATAAGGAGTCTTTATGAATAAGAGTCATGAGTATAGTTTATATAGTAAAATAAGTGGTTTTATTGCTTATACTGAGAAGTATATTATAAATAATATTTCTAGTAATAAGAGGCATCTTAGGATTAAGCTTATAGATGAGATTTATAGTTTACCAAGATATATGTTTTATTCTAGTTTTAGTAAGGGTAATGTAAGGATTAAGTATTTGACTAGGTTACAGGTTACTATTTCTATGATAGATATGTTATTTATGAGTTTAAGGGATGTTGCTAGTGTAAGTAAGCATAATCTTAATTGTTCAATATCTTGTCTTGGTGATATAAAGAATATAGTGTATGGATGGAAGCTTAAAGAAGAGAAGAAATAAAGGGATATATTATGAGAATTTAACTATAGATAATTTGTATAAGTCTTATAATATAGTTAAAAGGACTTGTAAGAATAAGAGTGAGATATATAAGTTTAGTCTTAATTTAAGTACTAATATAAAT
>CAVFIB010000107.1:0-2215 GCA_963622385.1 Bacteroidaceae bacterium
ATTGCACTTTTTTGCTGTTATGCACTTATTTGTGCACTTCATTTTGATTTAACGAAAACTCTTTTTTTAAAGAGCTTTATTTAATGTATGAACAGTTTGAACATTTTATTTTGTCTTTTGTCTCTAGTAATATACTACCACATTCTGGACATGTTTCGTTTAATGGTTTATCCCAGTATGCTGTTTTACATTTTGGAAAGTTGTTACAGCCATAGAAGATTTTTCCTTTTTTTGTTTTTCTTTCTATTAACATACCATCACAATTTGGACATTTTGCTACTTCGATTTGTTTTTTTTCTTCTTTTTTGATGTATTTACATTCTGGATAATTTGAACATGCTACAAACTGTCCATATCTTCCTTTTCTTATTACTAAAGGCTTTCCACATTCTGGACATGTTTCTCCGGTTTCTTCTGGAGCTTTTTTTTCCATATCTTTAAATGCTTCTTCTACTAGGGGTTCAAAGTTTTTATAAAATATGTCTAGGACATTGTTCCATACTTTGGTGCCTTCTGCTATTTTATCTAGATCTTCTTCCATATCTCTTGTATATTCGACGTTTATTATGTTTTTGAAGAATTCTTGTAGTTTATCTGTTGTTTCTATTCCTATTTCTGTTGGGTAGAATTTTTTGTCTTCTAGTTTTATGTAATTTCTTTCTTTTAAGGTATCTATTATTTTTACGTATGTTGATGGTCTTCCTATACCTAGTTCTTCTAGTTCTTTTATTAGTTTTGCTTCGGTATATCTAGGTTTTGGTTTTGTAAAGTGTTCTTCTGCTTCGATATCGTTACTTGTTATGATTTGGTTTTCTTCTAGGGATGGTAGTATTTTATCTTCACTTGATTCATATTTATCGTATACTTTTAGGTATCCATCAAAGTCTATTATACTTCCTGTTGTTTTGAATTTGTAATCGTTGTTATCTAGTATGATTGTTGTTGTTTTTGCTTTTGCATCTTTCATTAGGGATGCTAGGGCTCTATAATAGATCATTTCGTATAATTTGTATTCATCATTTGATAAATATTCTTTTATTTTTTCTGGTGTATTATTTATGTTTGTTGGACGAATTGCTTCGTGGGCATCTTGGACGTTTTCTTTATTTTTTGTTTGTTTTACGTATCCTACATAATCTTTTCCATATGTTTTTTCTATATAAGCATAAGTATTTTTGATGAATTCATCGCTTAGTCTTATTGAATCTGTTCTCATATAAGTTATGAGTCCTGTTGTTTCTGTTCCTATATCTATACCTTCATATAGTTTTTGTGCAAGTGACATTGTTTTTTTACCTGAAAAGTTTAATCTTGTTGATGCTGTTTGTTGAAGTGTTGAGGTTGTAAATGGAGCTTTTGCTTTTTTATTTTTGTCTTTTTTTTCTATGGATTCTACTTTGAAATCTTTTTTTAATAAAGACATTATTTTATCTTTTTCTTGTTCTTCTTTTATTTCTATGTTATCTTTTTTGTAAGCAAAAAGTTCTGATGTGAAATCTTTGAATATTCCTGTTATTGTGTAGTATTTTTCTGGGATGAATGCTTCTATTTCTCTTTCTCTATCTACTATTAGTTTTAGTGCTACTGATTGGACTCTTCCTGCACTTTTTCCTCCAGTTTTACTTTGCATTAATTTTGATAGTCTAAATCCTATTATTCTATCTAAAATTCTTCTTGTTTCTTGTGATTTTACTAGATTATCATCTATTTTTCTTGGATGTTTGAATGATTCTTTTACTTTGTCTTTTGTTATTTCATTGAATACTACTCTGTCGTAGTCTTCGTCTTTTAATCCCATGGCGTCTTTTAGGTGCCATGCTATTGCTTCTCCTTCTCTATCTGGATCGGATGCTAGATATATTTTATCTGATGCTTTACCTAGTTTTTTTAGTTCTGTTATTGTCTTTTTTTTGCCTTTTATTGGAGCATAGTTTGGCGTAAAGTTATTATCTACATCTACTCCAAAACCAAACTTTCCTGTTGTAGTTAGGTCTCTTATATGTCCTTTTGAGGATACTACTTTGTAATCTTTTCCTAGGTATTTTTCTATTGTTTTGCTTTTACTTGGGGATTCTACTATTACTAGATTTTTCATTTTTTCACGTCCTTGTCTAATAATTTATAACTCATATTTTATTATATGTCAAGAATTTGTTATTATATGTTAATCCTTTTTTAAAATGATACCTTATCATTATTAGAAATGATACCTCGA
>CAVFIB010000108.1:0-2140 GCA_963622385.1 Bacteroidaceae bacterium
CACTGCTGTTTGTGCCTTAAACGAACGTAGTGAAGTGGAAAGGAATGATTAGAAAGATGGAAAACCCCATCTTTTTTTCTTGATATCTTATAATATATATTATATAATATTACTATCATAAGGAGGCTATAAATGTGAATGAAGAAAATCGAAAAAGAAAAATAAGTCCAAAAAAAATAGTAATAAATATAGTAACTATGATAACTATGCTCTCTTCCCTATTCTTATGTTTTTCAATATATAGAATAAGTGGAATAGAAAATACAATTAGATACTTTGGAATATTTATATTAATATTAATAAATTTTTTACTTATTCTAGTATCAAGAAAGTTATGGAAAGGTGAAAAGAAATCACAAAGGATTATAAGTATAATAATAAATATAATATTAATACTTGCACAAATTCTAGCAGGATTTCTTATTACAAAAACATATAATTCTTTAGATAGCATGAATAAGAATAAAATAACTTATACTTCTGTTATTGCTACTAAAAAGGAATCGAGTTTAACTTCTGAAAAAGATTTAAAAGATAAAAAAATAGGTATAGTTACAGATGAGACTTCTATAGATGGTTATATAATAGGACTTGAAATAATAAAGGAACAAAATTTAAAAGATACTAATACTGTTGTAGAATATGAAGATTTAACGACTTTAGTAAAGGATCTATATAATAAAAAGATAGATGCGATGATAATAGGAAAGAATTATCCTAGTATGTTTAAATCAACATATAAAAATATAGAAACTGATACTAAGATAATTTATGAGAAGGAAAAGACATTATCTAAGGAAGAGATTGCTAAATATACTGGGGATGATATGTTAAATCTTAATACTACTGATAAGATAGATAAACCTTTTACTATGTTAGTCATGGGTATAGATTCTACTGCGGATACTTTATCTAAGAATGCAACGGGAAATGGGGATGCTTTGATGCTAGTAACATTTAATCCAAAGACTTTAAATGCTACTATTCTTAGTATTCCAAGAGATACGTATGTACCTATTTCATGTTTTGCTAATCAAAAAGAAAATAAGATAACACATGCTGCATGGAATGGTGAAAGTTGTATGATTAAAACAATTGAAAACTTTACAGGAATAAATATAGATTATTATGTAAAGATAAACTTTCAAGGTGTAGTAAAACTGGTTGAAGCATTAAATGGAATAACTGTAGATGTTCCTTTGGACTTTTGTGAATCTAATTCTAAAAGATCAACTAAACAAAATAATTTAATATGTCTAAAGAAAGGAGAACAAACATTAAATGGGGAACAGGCTTTGGCACTTGCAAGACATAGGAAAACATTAACGGCTGGAGATTTGCAACGTGGAGTAAATCAACAATTAGTGGTTCAAGGAATTTTAAATAAATTAAAGAGTGTAAAAAGTGCTAATCAGATGTTAACAATATTAGATACAATAAGTATGAATATGGATACAAACTTTACTACTAAACAAATATTATCATTTTATGACATTGCAAAGAATTTATTTAAGACTAGTACTGAAGGAAATTTAATAAATATGCAACAATTATACTTACAAGGTGCAGGTCAAATGATATATGATGAAGGAATGGGATTAGTATTATATGATTATATCCCTAATGAAGAGAGTTTAAAACAAATAGTTTCAGTAATGAAACAAAATTTAGGATTGGAACAAGTAAAGTTAATTAAGAAAATGAATTTTAGTATAGAAAAAGAATATAAGCAAACTACAATAGGAAATGATGTTGTAACAGGAGCTAAAACTTATACCCTACTACCAAATTTTGTTGGTAAAAGTGAAAGTTATGCAAGAGGATGGCTTGCTAATAATGGATTAAGTGCTAGTGTTACTACAAAGGAGGTTACAAGTGGTTACTATGATGGTCAAATTATATCACAAGGTTATCCTGAAGGAAAAAGAATAGATTTAATAAGTGGAAGTGTTACTCTTACTGTTGCAAAGGTTAAAACACAAGTAGTAGTTCCTAAAGAGGAGAATAATACTAAAAAGGATGAAAAACAGGAGGAAGAAAAGGAAACAACACCTGATGCTGTTGAACCTAAAGAGGATAATTCTGAACAGTAAAAATCCACCCTTAAAAAGGGTGGTTTTTCTCTGAAGCCTATAAGGCT
>CAVFIB010000109.1:0-2132 GCA_963622385.1 Bacteroidaceae bacterium
CGTCTTCATTGACGATTTTTGTCGTGGGATAATTTTAAGTTTTTATTTTCAACCTATTACCTTCCTTTTTAACAGTTATTTTCTTGTCAAATGAATTCATTTGTTTCACTATAAACCATTTAAGAAAGCTTGTAAAATGACCAAATCTAGATTTCACCATAAAAAAAGTATAAGAGCCTCACTATTCTCTTATACCAATTTTTATATTCTATAAACTATACTTATCTCAAACATTACAAAGTATATAAATTTAAAAAATTTTACAAAAAAGGACTTCATCAAATCATGAAAATCCTAATTAAAATACTTATTCATCTTTATAAAGATTCAACATTTTCTTATGAATATCAGGTTCTATTATATTAATAGCTGCTATGGCAGTCTCAAGCGATTTCTTATAATTTCCCTTAAAAAATAATTGACTCGCTATATCAAGACCTTGTTCTATATCCTTATCAACAGGTTTATATCTATTACCATACATAATAGTCATTTCACTAAGTCTTGCAGTTTTAATCATTTCATTTGTAGTACTATAAAGCTTTAACGATAAATCCCTAGCTGTATCTACCCTTATATTTAATGTTTTTATAGTAATCGGAGTCTTTCTAAGTTCCTTTATTATCTCATAAATAGCATCATTAGCCTCACTAAGTTCAACAAAATAATTATTAGATATTATAGGAAGAGGATTCTTTCTTATCTTTAACTTACACTTCTTCAAAAGTTCAGTTATCTCTTCAAGTTGTTCCCTAGCACGCATTTCATCATCATGCATACTTCCTAATGATTTCAAACATGTATTTAAGTTTTCCTCAATAGTACCAAAACCATTAGCAATCTTCGCCACCCTATCCTTCAATTTAGAATAAGGTTCTTTCTTATTCTTCAAATCTCCAATTATACTGTTAAAATCATTATTTACTTTATACAAATCCTTATTAACAGTCTCTAAATCTTTTAAATCTTCATCCTTTAGATCATACATACTCTTTATATCATCTAACTGATCATAAATATCAGAAACTATCTTATTCACTCTCTCAAGTTTTTGTTTAAATGATTTAGCAATTTCATCAAATGAACATTTTGCTCTTTTTTCTTTATCAAAATCATTCAAAAGACCATCTAAATAATCCAAAAACGTTTTAAGCTCAAACATACTATCTTCAAGATTAAGTATCTTTATCCTAGTTTTTATATCATTTAACTTCTTCTCTATCTGAAGTATATTATATGGCACCTTCATATAATCAAGAGGATAATCCCTTGCCACTAACCTATCATAAGTATCATTTACCTCCTTTATCCTAGCAGGTAAAATCTTATCCGTTAAAAGAATTAAATCAGGTAATTCCTCAATTACCACTCCCATATGAGCAATCATCTCATCAAGTACTTTTACTAAGCCAACAACCTCTTCATAATCATTATGTTCCATTATCTCTTCAAAATCAGAAAACTTCTTCTCAATATTTTCAAACTGAAGCTCAATATTAGTAACAACGTCTCCATATGCAGATTTATTATTATTCAAAGTCCTTTCAAGTTCCCTAAATCTTGACTTAAGCTTAGTCACAATAGCACGATTTCTCTCTTCACTCATAGTAACTTCACGAATCTCATCAAGTAAATTATCAGTACTTACTCTTAACTTATATATCTCCATCTCTAAAAAAGAAACCGCTTCACGAGCACTATTATATTCACGCTGTTCTATTAAATTATCAACATCCAAAAGCTTATCAGTTATCTCACTATAACGCTCATTCTTTATAACATCATATCTCTTTTGCCATTCATTATACTTGTCCTCAAGTTGATCATTCTTTACAATTACTTTTATCTTATCAAGTTCAGTCATAACAGGAGTAGCAACTATAAGATTACGTTGTCTCTCAAGTTCCTCAAGTTTTTCCCTTAAATCCTTGTACTTCTTACGTTTATATACAACAAAAAATACTGCAATAAGTATTAAAGATATTATAATAATTGATGATAAATATAACATTTTAATATCCATATAATCACCTACTATACCCATTTTAACACAATTTGTCTTGTTTATAAATAAAAATCAGTAAAAAAGAGTAAATTTTCTTCGCAATAAATTTTTGGTATAATTACTACAT
>CAVFIB010000110.1:0-2063 GCA_963622385.1 Bacteroidaceae bacterium
TGCTCGAAAATCAAGCATAGACTTATCTAAAAATTTCTCATGCGTTTATCCTGTTACATGAAACTAATAGCTAATAATTATAACGAAAAAGATGTCTTTAAAATAATGCGCGAATGGACAGGATTAAAACAAGGAGAATTCACACAAGAACTTGGAGTAAGTAGAATGACCATTCAAAGTTATGAAAGAGGAGTTCGTAGATATAACTTTGAAACTCTTATGAAAGTTGCAAATAAATATGGTTACATTGTAACCATTCAAAAAAAACAAAAATAGTGCGTTTCATTTGCGCACTATTTATTATTTTAATCTATTAATCCCATTTATCAAAGCTGGTACAATTTGTTTCTTTCTCGAAACTTGCCCATCAATATACATACCTTGCTCAATATTTGGTATAGCATATCCCGCTTTCATTATTTCCTTACCACTATCAGTAAAAATAAAGTATGAACCATTTTTTAAGATATCAGTAATTGCAACGACTATAAACTTATATCCGCCTTTATTTTTCATTTCTTCAATAAGATTTATATAACTATCAATATCCTTCATTACTTGATCAATATCTAAAGTAAAAATTTGACTAACTGCATATCTTGTCTCATCATCATAGTTAAATGACTTAATATCAGTATTAATCACTTCTTCCTTTGTTCTTCCTTCTAAAGAAGTACCAGCCTTAAACATATCTATACCAAACTTCTCATAATCAACATTTGCTATATCAGATAGTGCAAGAACAGCTTCCTTATCATACGCAGTAGTAGTAGGACTCTTTAAAATAAGAGTATCTGATAAAATACCTGCTAACATAAGTCCAGCAATATCCTTTGGTATTTCCATATTTTTTTCTCTAAACAATTGATAAATAATAGTATTAGTACTACCAACAGCCATATTTCTAAAATTAATTGGATTATTCGTAGTTAAATCACCTATCTTATGATGATCCACTATTTCAACTATCTCAGCTTGATGAAGTCCCATAATACTTTGACCACTTTCATTATGATCTACTAAGATCACCATTTTCCTATTCACATTATCTAAATCAGTAAGACGAAGAAGGCCTAAACACTTATTATTATCTCCTATTACAGGATAATTATTATACTTAAGCTTCTTAGAAATATCTACAAAATCATTGTAATAATCATCTTCATAAAAACACGTAACCCTATTTTTATCACAGAAATTACTAGCACAACCTGAAAGAGATATTAGTTTAACAGCATAAAAAGTATCATGTTCCGTTCTAATTATATTAACCTTTTTCTTCTTAGCTTTTTCTATACATTCATGATCTAATTCTTGAGGCCCCACAACTATTATATTTTTAATACCTTTTTCAATAGCATGATTTATTATAATAGGACGATTCGCAGTAATTAAAATATCCTTAGAAGATAAATCAACTTCACTTACAAAGATCATTGAACGATATCCTCCAACAATAATTTCCCCATCTATCTCATCACTAAAACGAAGCACTTCTCTTCCAGATAAAACCTCTAATATATTATCATAGGTTGTTGTTATTTTTCTTAAATTCCCTTCAAATAACTTATTAAGGATCATTTTCAAAGTAATAAGTCCAACAAACTTTTGATTATCATCTACAATCGGAAGACCAGTAATACCCTTTTCAAGTAAAAAATCATAAACCTTCTTTATAGAATCAGTCTCTTTCATAAAATAATCCTTATGATAATCAATATCCCTTATTTGTAATTTAACATTATCAATATAACTAGGTTCAGAAACATTAAAATAATCAAGAACATATGCAGTTTCCTTATTGATCTCATCTAATATTCTAGGTTCAGTATTAAAACCCAATTTGTTTTTATAATAAGACAACACAATCGCAGAACAAACAGAATCAGTATCAGGATTATGATGTCCAAATATAAAAGTTTTTTTCATTTCTCTCAACTCCTCATAACAATATAATTCTATCACAAACAATAGTTATTTCAAAGAAAATATATTCTTTTATGAGTATTTTTGTGACTTTTAAGTAAAAATGTTACATTAAAAAAGTTCAATTTTAAATTAAA
>CAVFIB010000111.1:0-2027 GCA_963622385.1 Bacteroidaceae bacterium
TTACTAATAAAGCAGATATTGCTCAGGAAAAGCAAGAAATACAAGCCAAAGGTGAGGCTGTAAAACAAAAGGTTAAAGAACGTGCTAAAGATGGAGCTTTTGTTAGTTCAGTGAAAGAAGGGGTGCGCGCTTTTAAAACAATTATAAAAGATAATGATTCTGTAGAGTGAGGTAAGTATGACAAATAAAGATAAATTTTTACAAAGAAAATTTTTATACGATTTACAGGGTTCAATAGGATTCTTTGGATCTTTATTAGTTTGGTTCATTTTTGGGCAGATTCTATTAGTAGGACTGAATTTTAGTGAAGATTTTGGGGTTGTATTTATGTTATCATCTCCGTTTTTAGTTTTCGGCCTATATAACCTTTTCACATACATATGGAGTAAGAAGATGGCAGAGAAATACGGGATAGAGCTATTTGGAGATTTGGATCAAGAATGGTTGAGAAAAGAACAAGGGTATGATGCGAAAATATTTGGGGAGATATATTCAAAGAATCTACATTTTAGAAAGCTAGGAGCAAAGAGTTTGTTTATCACTGTTCCATTATCGTTTTTGCCTTGGCCTGCAATTCCATTTATTGTTGGAATTATAATGATAGTAGTCTATATGGTTTATAGAAAAGTATACTTTAATGATGCAATGGCGGACAGATGGCCAAGGGTATACGGTAGCGGTATAGTAATATCTAGAATCCTTGACCAAGATAGTGATTTCGGCAAAAAAGATACGGAGAAAGATAATGAAGGAAAGAATGGAAAGTAATATAGCAAAGTTGAATTCAAAAGAATCAGTATATACAAACATAAGAACCAGTATCATAAATGCGCAAAAAAGGATTTGTCGTACAGTAAATTCCGCAATAGTACAATCATATTGGGAAATAGGAGAACAGATTTATAAAGAATGTGGAGAAAACGAAAGAGCAGAGTATGGAAAAGAAGTATTAAAATATCTTTCCGAACGTCTTACTAAAGAATTTGGTAAAGGGTTTTCAGAAACAAATTTAAAATACATGCGGCAATTTTATTGTGCATTTCCAAATCGTCACACACTGTGTGACCAATTGACTTGGAGTCATTATAGGTTAATTATGCGGGTTGAAAATCCAAAAGCTAGGGAATTTTATGCAATAGAGTGCGTTAAAGGTGTATGGAGTGTAAGACAACTTGAAAGGCAAATATATTCATTCTTCTATGAGCGATTGCTTGCTAGTAAAATGGATGAAAGTGTACGAAATGAAATAAATATATTAGAGCCTAAAAAGGAAGAGAGAGCTGTTGATATTTTAAAATCCCCTTATGTTTTAGAGTTTTTAGATCTTAATGATAACAAAAGATATCATGAAAAAGAGTTGGAGCAATCTATAATAAATAATTTACAGGATTTTTTATTGGAATTAGGACGTGGATTTAGTTTTGTTGCGAGACAACAACGTTTATCAATAGGACAAGATTCTTATTATATAGATTTGGTTTTTTATAATTATAGGCTGAAGTGTTTTGTATTGATAGATCTAAAAATAGGAAAGATAACACATCAGGATATAGGGCAGATGCAAATGTATACAAATTATTATAAACGAGAATTGATGAATCCAGGAGATAATCAACCAATAGGAATAGTTTTAGGAGCTGATAAAAACGAGGCTGCTGTAGAATATACATTACCTGAAGGAAATACAAATATTTTTACCGCGGAATATAAACTTTATATACCAACAAAAGAAGAGTTGAAAAAAGAGCTACATACTACATTGGTTAGACAAGATGGAGAAAAGTTATCCACGAGTAGTGTGGATAAGTTGGGTAAAAATAGAAAATATGAAGAAAATTAATAAGGAAATTCAAGGCGAAGAACAAAATGTTCAAAATTTGAGCTAAGAAATTTTTACTTTAGGAGGAACAATTATGGCAAAATATTCTGATCATTCAACAATAGGAGGTCAAGTCTTAGCTCACAGAATCCGTATGATTAAGCAAAATGCGAATATCATATTTATAGCTGGGAAAATAGGGTTTGTA
>CAVFIB010000112.1:0-2023 GCA_963622385.1 Bacteroidaceae bacterium
TAACTCTTTTTATTAATTCTGTGTTATTTTTTTCTATTAAAGGCTGAGTAGTAACTATTAATTCTGTGTTATTTTTTTCTATTAAAGGCTGAGTAGTAACTAAATTAATTGTTATATTTTTTAAGAAGAAACCACTTGCAATTAAAAGCACAGTAATTTTCTATATAATTGTCTAAAGTTGAAATATCATTTATCTTATTAAATTTTTTATTTTTTTTATCACAAAAGCCTTTAAGTCTTATCTTATTATAAGCAATATCTCCGAATATGTAATCAAAATCTTTGAAATAATCTGTAATTAAACTACTGATATCATTTACATCGAAGATTTGTTCATCGTCTTTTATAAGTTCATATTTTATATCATTAAATTCATATTTTTTCATATGTATCACCAATATTATTTTATCATATGATTAGATATTTGAAAAGATATTGGAGCTTTTTGTAATACCTGATCCGTAATATGAAGGGACTTTTCCTTTTATTATTTTATATGAGATGGGAATATCATTGGTAACTTTAATTACTTCTGAAACTGTGGGAAGCATTATCTTTTCTTTTACTTCAACATGGATATACATTTCAAGTAAACAGTTATTAATACCATAATCTGTTATTTTAGTGTCAACATTGGTAGTAACTGAGCCAATAAGTTCCATACGAACGGGAATTCTTGGACCCATATCATTTAAAATGGGGCTTTTAAATAAGGACCCTATTGGTACTTTGAAGGAGGTTTCTCTTGAGATTTTACCTTTTGTTAGGGTTTTTGATATGTTACTAGTAACGTCTCTTAGAAATAGATTAACTAGATAGGAATCATAATCTATCATTTCTATTTCTTTTGATGAGTTTCGGGTTATTTTATAGAGATCTTTTTCTTTTATTAGGCTTAAAGCATCATCTGTAAGAGAGGAATCTACTGCTTCATCTATAATATTTTTAGCAGTTTTTATGGAATAGTTTAAGTAATAATAACTTATATTAGAGTAAAAGAAATAAAATAGATATCCTATAATCATAAGTAATGTAAAGATGATTATTCTTTTTTTTATAAAAATTTTTCTTTTTCTTTTAAGACGCATTCTCATAACAAATTATATGAAAAAAAGCACTAAAAAGTGCTTAAACTCCGAAAAAATACTCATATACAAAGAATCCACATGTAAGTAGGATTAGAATAATTACAATGATTATTGCTATTAAAAGACCTTTTCCTTCTTTTTGTTCGATGAAGTCATTTGACATAGAATCATCGCTTTCTTCTTTTTTATCTTCTTTTGCTTGGTCTTCTTTTTTGGTTTCTTTATCTTTTGTGGTTTCAATCTTAGTAGCAATTTCTTCTTGATTGTTTTCTATTTTTATTTCTTCTTTATTTTCTTTTTCTTCTTTATCATTTTTTGGGACTGGGGCATCATCATATAGCTCACTAAGCAGTCTATCTTCTTCTTTTCTTGAGTAAGTATTGGTTGTTGTGATTGGCCTTTCTTTTTCATAAACATCATCAACTAAAGATTTGATATCTTCTTTTTTCATATCTTCGTTTTGGATGGATGCGAGATCTAGCTTAGTTAAGATATTGTACTCAGTATTTATAAGACGTTTTTTTTCTTTTTCTTCGAAAAGTTTATTGTTTCTTGCTAGTTTTAGGATTTCGTCAATATCATATATTCTGTTTTCTTCGGGAATTGGATCTTCAAAAATTTCTCTTTTCTTTTCTTTGTAGGATGGCATAATTCTATCTAGTTCTCTTTGTTTTTGATAGCTTTCTCTAGTTTTAGACTTATCGTAAGTTGATAAATCCATGGCATTATCGACATTTATATCAACATAATCAATATTCATGTCTTGTACCTCGTTATATAATCTTTCGTTTCTTGTTGTTCTTCTTTTTACAGTTGGTGTGGTAATATCATATTTTTCCATTCTTGCTTTCATAAAATCACCTATCATTACTATAAAAAATTATAACATAAAAACATTAAAAAGAAAACCATTTTATTTTATAGATTTTTATTAT
>CAVFIB010000113.1:0-2008 GCA_963622385.1 Bacteroidaceae bacterium
CAAGAACACTATATACTATTTAAAAGTGCTTGTAAAATGACCAATTTTAAGTATTGATATTGAAACATTAGTTCAAATCAAAATATTCATATAAGCAAAATACCATTTTGAAGGAATAAACATATCCCAAATATTACAAAGTATATAAATTGAAAAACTTTTATAAAAGATATTATTTTATTATTACATAAGAGAAATCTTATATAAAAAGCAAGTTTTCTTGTTTTAATTCACATAGAAAAAATCTTATAAAATTACTTATTCATAATTTTATAAGACTGTTATCAAGTTATCCACCTATGGTGTTATTACGAGGCGCGACGAATAGTCGGAATTAGACCTGCCGCCGCTGTTGTTCGAGTTAAACACCCCAGCACTTGCACCACTGTAATAGTAGCCGCCACGTAGGAACCAAGGGCTGCCCGCGTACGCAAGGTTGGAGCTATCGCTATACCAACCTCTTGAACCATTATATACTTCTTTTATTCCGGCTCCTAATTTACTTCTTATTCTTGAAACACTACTTGTACTAAAACTGTATTTATCATAGTATTTAACATTAGGATAATCTATTCCAGTGTATGATGTGTAATTACCAGAATCATATACTTTTCCTGTATATCCTGAATTATTTGAAGTATTATATCCACTCATCATTGTTGTCCTATCACTACTTATTATATTTCCCATTGTATATTCATATGCTCCTCCACTCATGTCATATACTCCATATACATTATGTGTTGTTGAGGCACTAGGACCATCCTTTCCTTCTCCTATTGTTTCTACCTTTTCATTTACTGTTGGACTATCTAATACTTTTATATTTTTTATATATCCTGTATCTGTTCCACTTGCACTAGAGCTATCCTTTGTATATGTAAATGTTAATTCATATTCTCCTTTACCTAGTTTTTTTGATACATTTTTATATGTTAACGCACTTTCTGTTGTTCCTAAAGTCGTTCCTCCGATTTTTGTACTTGTTCCTGTATCTGATAAAGTTGTTCCATCTTTTGTTATTGTATAATATAAATAATCATAACTTGCACTTTCACTTGATACACTCCAATCAAATGATAGATATGTATCATCTGTTGGTGCTGTAAAACTAAACTTTAGATTAGTGGTTGTTGAATCTTGTCCCTGATTGGAACTCTTATATAAACCATCTGAAGAAGTCCATGGATATGTTGTATCGTTTGTTACTGTTGGTGTTATTTCTGTACCACCAGTTATTGTTGTTGTAATTAACTTTGTTTGATTATATTTATATGTTCCTGCAGCAGAACCTGACGCACTTGAACTTCCTCCACTTCTTCCTGTGTAATAACCTGAACTATTGTTTATATTCACTTCTTTGCAGGTACCATCTGTACATGTGCCATATTTTGAATGTGATAGATACGCTACTGCTCCCCATTCCATATTCTTTATCATATGTGTATCTGTTGATGTATTTAATCCATAGCTGTTACCACTACTCTTCATGTTCATTATATTTGTTTCAAAACTACTTACTTCTTGACTTCTTATACTACTCAAATTTGGTTTTACTGTTATATTACTTATTGTTCCAGTAAGTTCAAATTTTCCTATCCAAAAACCTTTTATTTCTTCTTCTCCAAAGGTAAAGGCTGGATGTGTATATGTTTTGTTATTACATGTATCGTCTGTACATACTTCATTTGTTGCTTTTAATTTACATGTTTCTGAGGGATCTCCATCTGTTCCTGATATTGAATCTTCACATGTTATTTCTCCTGTTTTTGCTGTTCCTTTTTCAAATGTTATTTTTATTTCTTGTGGATTACTTGTTTTTGTTCCATCTGCATTATAATTCCATACTTTATATTTATATCTTGGTATCCAAACCTCCATTGTTAAGATATCATCCATTGGTATTTCTGTTCCTTTATCTGCTGCTAAATATTTACTTCTATTTGTTTCACTTACTGTTACACTATTGGCCCATTTCTTTTCACAATAGTCATACCAATTATTGCCT